>PWRA01000119.1 GCA_003556385.1 Dehalococcoidia bacterium
AGAGTGGTATACTGCCTCTGTCAGCCATCTGAGGGAGCTTCGGGACATGACGACCAGCTCACATGGGAAACCAGGGAAGGTCGACCTTCGATCGCTTCAGATTCGCAGGAAGCAGGCCAATGATCCAAGTGCACTGGCTACTGCGTTTGCGGATATGAACAAGAGTCGGGCGCAGTTTGAGCGTTACTGGCAAGAGAATGTCGACGGGAAACGAGTGACCCTCGTTGCGTTGCTGGATGGAAGGGTTGTAGGGTACACGAACGTGATCTGGGAATCGGACTACCAGCCCTTCCGCCAGCAGGGGATCCCCGAGGTCAATGATATGAACACTGTCACTTCCCTTCGCAGGAATGGAATTGGGACCTGTATGCTCAAGGCAGCTGAGGAACTCGTACAGCAAACGAGTGTGAGATTCATAGGAATCGGTGTCGGCGTTACTCCTGACTATGCCATAGACCAGAAGCTATATCCAAAGCTCGGGTATGTATCAGACGGAACGGGAGTCCACCCCGACAAGTGGGGTGGCTGTATGTACTCCATCAAACTGCTCTTACCAAACGCACCAAGGACCTTGGAAACACGACGCCAAAAGTGAGTGAGAAATCTCGGATGAAGGTAGCGTGACGTGAGGAGATCGGGATCAGAGCTGTCGCCGGCGCTCACCCTGGACGCCGCCCACGCCCGGCGGTTCCTTCTTCTTCATCAGCACCTGCTGCCGGCCCGGAGCCACGAAGGACCGCAGGGCATGCTCGACTTCATCGCCCATGTCGGATGCATCCAGTTCGACCCAACCGACATCGTTGGACGCAATCCCGATTTGGTGCTGCAAGCCCGGTGTGCCAACTACAACCCTGCTTGGCTGGAACGCCTGATGCACAAGGAACACAAGCTCCTTGTTGGGTGGGACAAGATGTCGTCCGTCTACCGCCGTGAGGATTGGCCTCACTTCGCACGCCACCGCGCCAAGATGGTCTCTCAGCACGGTGCTCCGGACAATCCTCCCATAAAGCTAGCGTTGCATGTGCTCGACGAGATCCGCGCCCGTGGCCCTCTGTCTTCACGTGACATAGCGCACAGCGGGCGCACGGACTGGGCTTGGGGACGGACAATAGGGCTCGTGACCGCGGCACTGGAGATCTTGTTCGCCATGGGTGCCGTGCTGATCCACCATCGGATGCGCAGCGTCCGCTACTTCGACCTGGCGGAGCGCATCCTTCCGCCGGAGGTCCTGCACGCCCCGGACCCCTATTTACGCGATGAAGACCATCAGGATTGGCATGTCTTGAGAAGAATCGGCAGTCTCGGACTGGCACCCGCCACCGGCGCCGGGGACTACTGGTACGGGATCAACGGGGTGCAGAGTACGCCGGCTCGGATGACTGTCATCTCGCGGCTCATCGCCCGTGGCGAAGTGGTGCCCGTGGACGTCGCCTCCACACCCAATCGGCTGTTCCTCATTCGCACGTCCGACCTTCCCACGCTCGAGGCCGCGGAGAAGCCTCTCGACGAGCCACCTCAGGCCGCATTCATCGCTCCTCTGGACAACCTCACCTGGGACCGGAGCCTGCTCCGGCAGCTGTTCGACTTCGACTACGCCTGGGAGGTCTACAAACCCAAGGCCAAGCGTACCTACGGCTACTACGTGCTTCCCGTCCTCTATGGCGATCGGTTCGTCGCCCGGGCGGAACCGATCCTAGACAGGAAGACCCGCCGCCTTACAATAGCCGGCTGGTGGTGGGAATCCGGCGTCAGGCCGGACGCAACGATGAAGACAGCGCTGGCCGACTCCGTCGCCGCGTTCGCACGCTACCTCGGTGCGGACTTCGTCGACCTCGGGCAGGCACTCTCTGGAAACAGGAAGCGTGCTATCAAGTAACTGAGCGACGATACCCAGCAGGCCTGATGCTGCGGATGGTCGCGCCTCGCCCCGCAGATCAGCACTCAGGTGGTCTCTATGGCTGGGAGTTGTGCAACGAGATTTTGGGAGGCGTCCCTGGATCGGCTACAGCGGGTGTTGGGCAGCGGCGTTGGATTCTGAGCTAAGAATACACCACCGAGATAGCATATTGAACGACACCTAGACTGCGCCCTAATGCTTCTGACTCCACATTGCCAATCTCGTGACTGAAGAAAGCAACCCTACCGCTGTTCACTACATGAGATGCCCAAGCTGCTACCACCTGTCGAGCATGACCCCTTCGACGGTATTCTGGCAAGGTTTCAACGGCCAATTCAGCCGCGCGTTTGTTTCCGTCCTGTGTCCACGCCCAACTCACCGGTTTGCCGTCCGCCATAATCACATAGCAGCCTTCGTGCAGTACAGCGCCAGGAAACTCATCAGGTGAAGGGATGCGGTCGAAACAGTAACCTTTGCCTGCGAATACCTTGTTACAAGTAGCATATGGAGCGAGAATGTGCTTGACTGTGTCGTGGTTGTAGAGCGCTTCTTCTGGAGCTAATGCCTCTATCTGTTGTCGGGTAGAGGGCAGTACATCATATCGGAAATAGTAGGCGTAGCCACCTTCATGTCTGTGAATGGCGAAGATGGCTGAGTCTTTGCCGGATATGGGCGTAAGGTCGCCATCAGAGTTAACGACATTCTCAATCTCTGTGTTCAACCTGATGAGGTCAAGGGTGGTTAGCCTTCCTGACATGATAACCCTCCGGCGGTGTGATGCAAGACCACTGCGAGCGCAGCGGAGCCGTCCGCTGCATGGGTGGGACAAGAGGACGCCGTTCTAGCGGAACCCGCTGGAAGCCCGAAAAGTGCTAAACAACGCTGTGCATCCCACCTGTCAGCTGCACGCTTTGCCCAGCATACGACCTGGCGGAACATCCAGAAATACCAATCGAGCATTGCTACATCACCAGGTCCAAACCACTTTGGGTGTTCCGCGGCTTGTGGCATACTCGATTTCACTATTGACTTCTGCAATACTCCATCTGGGTCATATTCGATGACGGCATTTGCGTACACTTCAGACTGATGAGAGATGTCGGACGGTCTGCATAAATCGAGATCCAACCTAACCCCATTTTCAAACAGATATAAGGCATGCAAATCGTAAACCCACAAATGCGAGAGAGTTGGAGCGATTTCCGCTACCCGCTCATGTAACTGTTGTCGTCCTGTTCGTTCCTCGTCGCGTAGATAGCAGGTGACATCCAGATCGGAAAAAGCATCATGGTCTCCTCGTGCGTAAGAGCCTGCAAAGACTAGACCCAGCACGTGCGGATCGTTTTTCAGTATGAGCAGCACTTGGTCGATAATGCCCTGCTGCAATCGTCGATGTTCGTTGTGATCGATGTTAACCCTCAATCATCTCTCACGGGGATTCCGGGGACACCATACTAATTTCCCGAATCCCGAGCGATTCCGGATATACTACAAGAATCTGGCCTGACAGGCCAGATGGCCTGCCTACCCGATATCCTCGCCTGGTTCGTTTCAACATTGAGAAGCGTGAAAACCACACAACCCCGAGTCAGCTTGACGACATCTGTTGATGGTGCCTGAACAAGTGTCGTTAGTACAAACATGGACTCTATATATCGCCGGGAGTGGATTGCCAGTTAACCGCGATGCCAAGAATAGGGACACGTCCATTTTTCTGTAGCAGCGAATGCTTCTCAGAGGCCGATCACCTGTTCTGTGATCAGAAGCGACAGGCGCAGTAGAGTGAAAAATGGACGTGTCCCTATCTTTGCTTGACACTGCGTAGCGCTCCGCTATACAGTAGATGCCGCGCGGAGAACCACGGAAACCGGAGTAGAAACGGGGAGCATGCTGGAGGGAGAGCACCTGATGAGATTCAATGGGATTTGCCTCGTCTCGCCGAATGTGAAACGACTGCGGGAATTCTACGAGAGCGCTTTGCGCGTTGAGGCGGAGGGAAACGATGTCCACGTCAAGCTTGAGACGGCAGGCGCCGTTCTCTCCATCTTCTCGGAATCGGGCATGGAGCAAATGGCTCCCGGCTCGATTAAGAACTACGGGCACGGCGGATTCACGATCGAATTCGAGGTTCAGAACATAGACGAGGAATATGACAGGCTCAGGAGCATGAACGTCCCTATAGTTAAGATGCCCACTACACAGCCGTGGGGACGTCGCTCGGTCTGGTTTCGGGACCCTGACGGCAACATCGTCAACTTCTTCTCAAATGTGCGCCGTTGACAGGCAGCCGACCATGGTCATTGCGGATGATCCAACCACAACTGAGTTCAGAAGAAAGCGAGGTGTATGATATGGACCAACAGCTCATCGCCATGTGCGGCGCATACTGCGGAGTATGTGAATGGAGACCGAAGACCAATTGCCCGGGATGCCTTGCCTCTGCGGGTAAGATGTTCTGGGGAGAGTGCGATGTGGCCAGGTGTGCCATCGGCAAGGGCCTGCAGCACTGCGGCCTCTGTTCCGAAGTGCCTTGCGCCACTCTGCAGGGCTACTTCGACGACCCGGAGCACGGCGACAACGGTGAGCGTTTGGCCAATCTCCAGGCATGGGCGGGCGGCGAACAGACCTACAGGGAACTCACTCCGAAGAAAGCCTGATAGCGATTGAATAAGCCCGACAGGGAGAGGGGTACCCGCGATGTTTGACATCGGGCGCGCCGACCCGGTGGATGCGACCCGGAGACCGATATGGCTGATGACTTGAGTGACATAGCTGCCCATTACAGCGATGATCCAGAAAGGGAACTCAACCGGCTTGTGCGTCATCAGCTCGAACATGATCTGACCTGGCGTTACCTGGATCAGTACCTCCCGCCCCCAGGTTCTATCCTTGAGGTCGGAGCCGCGACAGGCACCTACACTCTGGAACTGGCGAAACGGGGCTACAATCTCACGTCCGTTGACTTATCAGCAAAACTGCTTGACGAATGCAGAACAAGACTTGCCGATGAAGGGCTGGACAAGCAGGTAAGGCTTGCTGTGGCCGATGCACGTGACCTTAGCCGGATAGCCGAGAGGGAATTTGACGCGGCTCTCCTGATGGGACCGCTCTATCACCTGGTGGAAAGAGAGGATCGGATGGTGGCGCTCGGGCAGGTGTCCGACCGACTACGAGAGGGGGGAATCGTATTCTCAACGTTCATCAGCCGCTATGGCGTGATGGGCGATGTCATGAAAGTCATGCCGGATTGGGTTGAAGACCAGGCAGAAGTGCAGTTCTTGCTGGCACACGGCAGAAGGCCCGATCACTATCCAAGAGTTGGATTTCGCGGGTATTTTGCCACAGTGCCTGAGATAACACCGCTCCATGAAGCACTCGGGTTTGAGACTCTGGTACTGGCCGGGGTGGAACCTGCCATCTCGGCCGACGACGACATCTACAACAGACTCGAGGGAGAACAACGCCGACTGTGGCTTGACCTGCTCTATGAGATAAGCACCGACGAATCGACCGTCGGGGCATCAAGGCATCTTCTGTACATCGGGAGGAAGCGGTGATCACCGAAGTGAATACAGGTCGATACAGGTGCGATCTCCGGCCAAACGGGCAGGCGGTGCAGAGCAGGGCCCGGGGCTCGGCATACATCAGGAGGAAGCTATGATAACAAATCCGATGATCGAGACCCTGATGAACAGGAAATCGGTAAGGAAGTACACCGACCGTAAGCTGAGCACTGAGGAGTTGGAAACGATCGTTCGAGCGGGCCAGCAGGCCCCCTTTGCCTCCCAGCTTTACAGCGTCATCTACAGCACAGAGGGACCGATAGCATTCGGTGCTCCGATATGGTTTGTTATCTGTGTCGACGTGCACAGGCTGGAGAGGTTCATGAAGCTACGTGGGTGGGACATCGTCACCAGCGACCTGACTCTATTGTTGCTGGGGATGCAGGATGCTGCCTATATGGCGGAGAATATGGTGATGGCGGCCGAGAGCCTAGGCATCGGGTCTTGCTTCCTGGGAGCGGTAAGCTCGAGTGCGGCAAGAATAGAGGCACTGAGCGAACGGTTCGGATTGCCCGACCGGGTCCTGCCGATGGTCGAACTGGTCATGGGTTATCCGGACGAAGACTTCCCTCCCCGCCCGAGATACCCGCTGGCCTTCACTCTATTTGAGAACAGGTATCCAGAGTTGAGTGACGATGACGTGAAGGAAGCGATGAAGGTGATGGACGACGGGTATCTGAAGCAAGGATACTACAGAAGACAGAACGTGAAAATCCAGGTCGAAGACGGGCGAAGCGACGACTACACCTTCGACAACTACAGCTGGACCGAGCATATCTCGAGGAAGTGGGGACAGTGGGCGAGGTCGCCCGACGAACTGCTGGATGCCTTGAAGGACCGGGGCTTCTCGCTGTTCAAAGATTAAGAGAAGAGGGGACCGACGAGGGCCTGTAGGTCTGAGCCTGTGTGGACACAACTGAACACTCACTTCCGCCCATACGAGCATGCACGTGATTATCAGCGCGTGAGCGGGTTTCTTATCGCACACCACCGGCCCAACAACGCGGACGGCAACTGGCTGGAACCGATCTGGGAGTACATGCACTTCCATCCGTGGCTGGACACCTCATCGCTGGGGAAGATCGGGATATGGGAGGCCGGAGGTGAGATCGTAGCCGTTGTGAATTACGAGTTGCGGCTGGGGGAGGCCTTCTTCCAGTTCCACCCAGACTATCGCCACCTGCGGACCGCCATGCTCGATTGCGCGGAACGCAATCTGAGGGGAAGATCACAAAAAACTGGACGGAGGTACCTGTGCGCCTTCATCAGAGATGACGACAGGGAGTTCCATCCCGTCGTGCAGTCCCGCGGATACGAGAAACACGATGATAAGACACGTCCTCTCGATCGCTTCGACATACCCGACCCTTTCCCGCCCATACCTCTACCGGAAGGTTTCCACCTCACCAGCCTGGCGGATGACTGTGATTGGGCCAGAGTGCACAGTGTGCTCTGGCGCGGCTTCGACCACGGAGATGACGTACCGATGAACGATGAAGAGTTGGAGAGCCGGCGGCGGATGTTCGACACTCCCAGGGGTCGTCGCGATCTCAAGGTTGCCGTCGTCGCCCCGAACGGGGAGTTCGTGGCTTTCTGCGGGATGTTCTACGAAACCCACCACCGCTTCGCCTATGTCGAACCGGTGGCCACCGACCCCGTATATCGCCGCATGGGACTGGGCAAAGCCGCCGTGCTCGAAGGGATCCGGCGTTGCGGCGCACTGGGCGCGAGGGTGGCTTACGTCGGCTCGGACGATCAGTTCTACCGGTCGATCGGCTTCACGAGAGTTTGCGACGACGAATGCTGGGTGAAGTATTTTGACTGAGCGCAGAGCAGAGCCCCTGGGCTCCCACATCAGGTTTGTGCGCGGGCAGAGGCAGGGTGCCGGCAAACCAGCCTGTCGAGCCTCCGTATTGAGAAATAGAGTAATGCCGAAGGAATGGCTGTGAGCGTGCGTCTGGTTGCCATTGACCTGGATGGCACCTTGCTGGACAGCCGGGGCCGACTTCCCCCTGAAGGCAGCCGCCTGGTCAAGAGAGCCTTTGATGAAGGAGTCCATGTCGTCATCTCCACGACCAGAGACCTGTACCACGTGCAGAGGGTGTGTGCAGCACTGGCAATAAGCAGTCCGATCATCTGCTGCAATGGTGCACTCATCTACGAAAGCCCAACCGGGGCTTTGTGGCGAGAACTCTGCATTCCCATCGATATTGCCGAGACGATCTGCCAGACGGGTGACGAGCGTGGCTGGGAACTGGTCACGAGTGTCGGCCAGACAATATACTTCCGACAGCGTCAGGGCCAGGCGCTCGGCCCCATGGGAGAGAACAGGGTGGTTGTCGAGAGTAACAGGGATGCGCTTGTCGCAAGCCCGCATCGCATTCTGACCTGGCAGCCTGAAGCAATCGAGACGCTCAGAGCATTATGCCTCAGTGCATTCGCGGAAGAATGTCAGACCTCCGTCTACTATGAGCCGTCAGGTGAGGTGCATTCACTCGGGATATTCGCGAGGGGAGCAGACAAAGGCACCGCCCTGCAGGCTGTGCTGACGAAGCTGAATATCCCCATTGACTGTGTGATGGCCATCGGCGACAATAACAACGATCTGCCGATGTTCGACTTTGCCGGGTACCGGGTAGCAATGGGAAACGCCACCGAGGACCTGAGGCAGGCAGCGCATATCATTGCGCCCGTCAATGACGAAGAGGGGGTAGCCCGGGTATTAGAGCGATATGTCCTGTAATCGTACGGCTGGCCACCAGGGGGTGGACTCTGCCCCGCCACCTCCGACCTCGCGGACCTGTTTCGCTCCCGCTGTGTCAGAAGGAGTAGCCTATGAAAATAGGTAAGACGTTTCATGCCAGGACTCGCACTGAGTGGCGTGCTTGGCTGGAGAAGAATCACGATACAGAACCAGAAAGCTGGCTTGTTTTCTACAAGAAACACACCGGACAGCCCTGCATCGCTTACGATGACTCTGTCGAAGAGGCTTTGTGTTTCGGATGGATCGACGGTGTCCTCCAGAGAATCGACGATGAGACATACGCCCGGAGGTTCTCTCCGCGCAGGGACGGCAGCAACTGGTCGGCGCTTAACAAGAGACGCGCTATGAACATGGCCCAACAGGGCAAGATGACCGAGGCGGGAGCAGCGAAACTCAGCTTTTCGGATTTCCACGACGACTACCGCAGGACTCTCGACCGCAAAGCCGATGACCTCATCATACCCGAGTACTTTGAGCAGGCCCTGACCGGCAACCGGCAGGCGCATGAGAATTTCACAAAGCTCGCCCCTTCATATCGCAGACGCTATCTGCTCTGGATAGCGGACGCCAGGACCGATGAAACGCGGAACAGGAGAATGGCAGAGGCGATCCGGCTTCTAGAAGAGAACAAGAAACCGGGCATGAAGTGAGGACGGGAGGAGTTCGATGCCGCGGAGGGGAGAGGACGGCTCGATGATAAGAGCTGAAGCTGCTCCTCCCTGCGGCTGGCACTGCGCCGGCTGCTCACACTTCCGCCAGGACTGCCGCGGGTGCCGACAAACCAGAGGAGGACCTTTCTGGTCATCTCCGTCCGACATCGAGGTGTGCCCGGTCTACCTGTGTTGCGCGGAGCAAGAAGGCCTCGAGCACTGCGGTCTCTGCCCCCGGTTGCCCTGCGAGACCTTCGCCAACTGGCGTGACCCGTCGATGTCCGATGAGGAGTTCGAAGAATCGATGACTGAGCGCATCAATGCGCTTCGTAGCAGAGCCACAAAGGAGTGATATTTCATGACCGTTACCACAAGTGCTGAAGAGTTCGCCACTCAGATCCACGAGCAGTTGCAGGCTCTGCCCGTCAGGAATGCCCCGAGTGTGAACGCCGTA
>PWRA01000014.1 GCA_003556385.1 Dehalococcoidia bacterium
ATCTCGTTCTCCAGAGCATGCCCGGCGCCGGCACGTGCTCGTTCCGCAAATCATATCGCAGGTTGGCTCATTACCACAACTTGACCCGGTCGGGCCGGGTATTGTATACTAAGTCGATTATCTAAGTCGACAATTCATGGAGACGAGATGAAGCTTTCTACCAGGGCAAGATATGGACTGAGGGCTCTATTGGACTTGGCCCTTCATCAGGGAGAGGGCCTGGTGCAGTTGAAGTGGATCGCCCTGCGGCAGCAGATTTCGCTGCCCTACCTGGAGCATCTGATCAGGCCTCTGGTTGCCGGGGGCCTGGTGAAGAGTGTGCGGGGAGCGCGGGGTGGCGTGACGCTGTATAAGCCGGCTTCCGAGATCAGGCTCCGCGAGGTAATCCGACTGCTGGAAGGGCCGACCGGCCTTGTCGAGTGCGTTGACAACCCGGCAACATGTGAACGCTCTGCCGTTTGTGTTGTTCGCGATGTGTGGAGTGCAATGGAGGAGGCAATGGTCGGGGTCCTGGATTCCATGACCTTGCAGGACCTGGTCCAGCGGGAAGAAACGAAGAGACAGGCCGCAATGGAAACCTACTGTATCTAGATCGTTGCCGCTGTGGTGGTGTGTGAAAGGTGAACGGGTTGAGCAAACAGGGACGGAGGAAACACTGCAAAACATGGATATGCTACGATACAAGACGCTTGAGTTGCCGAGGCTAACCCGGGGGATTGCTGCAGATTCCATCCAGCTAATCGGGAATACTCCGCTGGTGCGGCTGAACCGGGTTACCGAGGGAGTGGCGGGACAGGTGGCGGCCAAGCTGGAGTCGTTCAACCCCCTGGGAAGCGTGAAGGACAGGATCGGGGTAGCGATGATCGTTGACGCCGAGGAGAAAGGGCTGATCGGCAAGAATACCGTGATCGTGGAGGCCACCAGCGGTAACACCGGGGTTGCCCTCGCCTTCGTGTGCGCTGCCCGGGGCTACAGGCTGGTCCTCACCATGCCTGAGACTATGTCCTGTGAGCGACGGCAGATTCTGTCCGTCCTGGGAGCGGAGCTTGTCTTGACTCCGGGCGAAGAGGGGATGCCGGGAGCGGTGAGAAAGGCGGAGCAACTGGTGGAGGAGAACACCAACTACTTCATGCCCCTGCAGTTCAACAACCCGGTTAATCCCGAGATACACCGGGTGACTACGGCGGAGGAGATCTGGAGAGATACCGACGGCAGGGTAGATGTGGTGGTCTGCGGAGTCGGGACCGGAGGTACGATCACAGGTGTGGCCGAAGTGATAAAGCAGAGGAAGCCTGAGTTCAAGGCTGTCGCCGTGGAACCGTTGACTTCATCAGTCCTCTCGGGCGATAGACCCGGCCCGCACAGGATCCAGGGTATCGGGGCCGGATTTGTGCCTGCAGTCCTCAGGCTGGACCTCGTTGACGAGATCAGCAAGGTATCCGATGAAGATGCCGGATCGATGGCCAGGAGATTGGCCCGCGAGGAAGGGATACTGGCCGGCATATCATCGGGAGCAGCAGCCTGGGCGGCGGGGGAAGTTGCCAGAAGGACAGAGAACCGGGGCAAGCTTATCGTAGTGGTTCTGCCGGACACCGGTGAACGCTACCTCTCCACGTGGCTGTTCCGCGATATGTGCCAGGCGAGACCGGACGCATAACGATCGATGAGGGGGCACGCGTGTTTAAGACATTGAGAGAGGACATCAGGACCGTATTTGCTCGAGACCCGGCGGCGAGGAGTTGGCTGGAGGTCATGTTCTGCTATCCCGGCCTGCACGCACTCTGGTATCATCGTTTCGCGCACTCCCTGTGGAGACACAGGCTGCGGTTCTTCGCCCGCCTCGTTTCTCACTTCAGCCGCTTCCTGACCGGTATCGAGATTCATCCCGGCGCGAGAATCGGCAGAAGGTTCTTCATAGACCACGGGACCGGGGTAGTCATCGGCGAGACCGCCGAGATCGGGGACGACGTGCTTCTGTACCAGGGTGTTGTCCTGGGTGGAACGAGCTTGAAGAGGGGCAAGCGGCATCCGACCGTGGGTAGCAACGTGGTGATGGGATGTGGCGCGGTGGCTCTGGGTGCTATCACGATAGGGGATGGGGCGCGAATAGGCTCGGGTTCAGTAGTGGTGAAGCCCGTGCCGGCGGGGGTTACGGTCGTGGGAATCCCGGGAAGGACGGTCGAGGACAAGCACATGCCGATCATGGACCTCGAGCACGGTGATCTGCCCGATCCGGTGGCCGAGGCTATCAGGCTCGTCCTCCGGGAACAGGACAGGCTGGAGGAACGTCTGAGAAGACTGGAAAGTACCGCCGGAGGAGCGGAGCCCGAAGAAGACTGATGGTGGGAGCAAGCGATGGAGGCATAACCCGGTCAAGGAGAGAAGACATGAGATTACCTTGCGCAAGCGCTGGGTGCTCTGAACAGGAGGTGAACTGATGGCAGGATGGCTCAAACGGGTGTTTGGCGGACGTGATGCCGCTCAGGAATCGAGCGACCTAGGGAGGATGGCAGTAGACCCGGTTTGCGACATGCAGGTGGATGAGGAGAAGGCGGCAGCCACGTCTGAGTATAGGGGAAAGACCTACTATTTCTGCGCCCCCGGCTGCAAGAAGGCCTTCGATCAGGACCCCGAGAAGTACCTTAACGAGGGCCCGGAAGGCGGGCACCCGGGACACTGAAGGTTACTTGGCGGCGACTCTGGATAGCAATGGCGCTATATTAGTTAGAGCAAAATGAAAGTCAATATGGCAGACAACCGGGAGAACACTCGATTTTGCCCGGGAGGTCTAGTAGAGGATTAGATGCAACGGATATATCTTGATCATGCTGCCACCACGGCAACTCATCCTGACGTTGTTGAGGCTATGCTGCCTTATTTCACCGATGTCTTCGGCAATCCTTCCAGCATATACGGGTGCGCGCAGGAGGCGAAGGCTGCCGTAGAAGAGGCGAGGGCCAGGGTTGCCGGGCTTATAGGTGCACGGAGTAGCGAGATCGTCTTCACCAGTGGCGGGACCGAGGCAGATAACTACGCCCTGAAGGGTGTCGCCTACGCTAACGAGCACAAAGGGAACCACATCATCACAAGTCCCATAGAACACCATGCGGTGATAGAGACATGCGAGTTTCTGAGCAAGAGAGGGTTCACAATCACCTACCTGCCGGTGGACGAGTATGGACTGGTCGACCCGCAGGATGTTAAGAAAGCGATCACCGATAAGACTATTATGGTCTCCGTCATGCACGCCAGCAACGAGATAGGCACTATAGAGCCTGTGGAGGAAATCGGTAAGATCGCCAGAGAAGCGGGGACCTGCTTTCACAGCGACGCTGTGCAGACGGCAGGCCACATTCCGGTGAACGTGGATGAGCTCGGGGTAGACCTGCTCTCCATATCGGGGCATAAGCTGTATGGGCCCAAAGGCGTAGGAGCGCTTTATGTCAGAAGGGGTACCAGACTGTTCTCGCTAATGCACGGCGGCGAACAAGAGAAGAGACGTAGAGCAGGTACAGAGAACGTTCCCGGCATTGTTGGCCTGGGCAAGGCGGTTGAGCTAGCGGGCCAGGAGATGACAGCCGAAGCAGAGCGGCAGAAATGCCTTCGTGACAGGCTGATCAAGGGTCTCATTGACGGCATCGACCACGTGCGCCTGAACGGTCATCCTGTGAGACGACTCCCCAACAACGTCAACGTGAGCATCGATTTCGTCGAGGGCGAAGCAATGCTTCTGAATCTTGATATGGAGGGCATTTGTGCTTCTACCGGCTCTGCGTGCAGTTCGTCGAGCCTTCAACCATCCCATGTTCTACTGGCGCTGGGCCTCCCTCCCGAGCAGGCCCATTGCTCGTTGAGGTTTAGCCTGGGGAGAGAAAACAGCGAGCAAGACGTAGACCGCGTGCTGGAGGCCTTGCCTGCCATTGTCACCAGGTTGAGGGCCATGTCCCCGCTGCTGAGAGCCACCGAATGAGCAGGCCGGGAGGTGAACCGATGTTTGACAAGTGTCCTGGAGCAGCACATATAAGAACACCGACGATCATAACGAAGCAGTGTCCCGAATGCGGCAGCGAAGTGGAGATCTTCTCCAACGAGATGCTGACAAAATGCTCCGGGTGCGCCTTTACGGTGTACAATGACCTCGAATCCTGCGTGCAGTGGTGCCAGTACGCCGTGGAGTGCGTAGGAGAAGAGCAATACCGAAGGCTGAAGAAGAAGAAGGTCGCCTTTGTGTGCGTGGGCAATTCATGTCGCAGCCAGATGGCGGAGGCTCTGGCCAGGAAGATGAGCACCAGACCGAATCTGGAATTCGTGAGCATGGGGACCCGCCCGGCGCGGGAGGTAGCTCGCGAGACACTGCAGGTCTTGAGGGAAGAGGGTATAACGTGGCATGGCAAACCGAAAGGTATCCGGGAAAACGAACCGGTCGACCTGGTGGTAACTATGGGCTTCGAGGTGGCATGTCCTGCCGCTCCGGAGGCGAGAAGAATGGATTGGGACATCGAGGACCCGTATAATCAGGGCATAGAAGTCTACCGCAGGACGCTGCACATCATAAAGGAGAAGCTTGCGGAGCTACTCAAGGAGATTGACGGATGAAGGTCGGGAGGAAATAAGAGGCAAGAATGAGACGAAAGATCATCAAGATCGACGAAGAGAAATGCGACGGCTGTGGGCTCTGCATTCCCGCTTGTCCGGAAGGAGCACTTCAGATCATCGATGGGAAGGCGAGGCTGGTAAAGGAGAGTTTCTGCGATGGGCTCGGGGCGTGCCTCGGCGACTGTCCGCGCGGAGCACTGTCTGTTGAAGAGGTAGAAACCGAAGCCTACGATCAGGACGGAGTCATCGCGCACATTAAGAAGAGATCGCCCGACCTCCTGGAGAAGCACCTCGCTCATCTGAGAGAGCATGCGCATGAACTGCCCGGAAGCGGATCTCACGTCGGGACGCGCTCTTGTCCTTCGGCCGCAACGTTGCGGTGGGAGAAAAGCGAGGATGGAGAGCACGAACGTGCAGCCGGCGGCTCTGAACTTCGTCAGTGGCCGATACAGCTTCACCTGGTCCCGCCGGATGCCGCGTATCTCCAGAATGCAGACCTGGTACTGGTGGCGGATTGCGTGCCTTTCGCGTACGGGGATTTCCACCGCGATTTCCTGAAGGGGAAGGCCATCGCTATCGGCTGTCCCAAGCTCGATGACGCCGGGGCCCACGTGGATAAGATCGCCCGGATACTGGAGGAGTCCGACGTCAAGAGCCTGCAGGTCGTGCACATGGCAGTGCCCTGCTGTCATGGCCTGGTCCGCATCGCGGAGGAGGCCCTGCAGAGAGCCGGGAAGGACATTCCCTTTGACGCGGTGGTGATCGGCATCAAGGGCGAGGTGGCCGGGCCAAGGCCCGGTGAGAGCGGAGGGGTGCCACGCTAGATGACGGTGGGCAACTGTAGGTGTTTGTGGACGGATTGTCATTGACCGTTGCTTTCACCGCCGGGGTGCTTTCGTTTCTATCCCCCTGCGTGCTACCGCTGGCGTTGGTGTACATAGTCAACCTGACCGGCTCCGCTTCTTTGACGCCGGAGATCGGCCGCAGGCGCACCACCATTCATGCCGTTAGTTTTGTCACAGGTTTTACTCTTGTGTTTGCCGGGCTGGGGGCCTCTGCTGGATTGCTTGGAGCGGCTATCCCTACGGGCTTGCTCTTCAGGATAGCCGGTAGTGTGATGGTGGTTTTCGGACTGTGGTTGCTTGCCGCCCGCAGGATACCCTGGCTCAATTATGAGATGCGTTTCAGAGGTTCGGTGGGCAGAAGATCGGGCTATCTGCGTTCGATCGGGTTGGGAGCTGCCTTCTCCCTGGGATGGACGCCCTGCGTGGGGCCGGTGCTGGCCGGTATACTGACTCTCGCTTCCAGTTCGCAGACGGCGTGGCAGGGGAGTTATCTGCTTCTCGCTTACTCGCTGGGGCTGGGGGTGCCCTTCATCGTTATCGGTCTGGCTATGGGAGCAGCGGGTCCAGTCCTTAGAGGGCTCAACCGGCATGCCGGGACGATGTCCACCTTCAGTGCCGTTATGCTCATAGCAGTGGGCATTATGCTGCTCACCGGAACCCTGGGGCGTCTCATGTCTGTGATATCATAAAGGGCGGATGCTATGCGCCGAAAGAGAATAGTGCAATGGACCGTGGTGGGAGTGGTGATACTGGTGGCCTTCCTGCTAGTGGGTGGACATATGCCGGGGTGTGCACCCGTGGCCACAGGCGACATAACCTTCACTATAGCTCTGGATACGGACCAGCGGGTAGGGGCGTCCTACAATATCAGGTACCTGCCCACTACCCTGCTCATCGATCAGGAAGGTGTTGTCCGTGGCCGGAAAATCGGCTCATTCGCAAGTACGGAAGAGCTGCTCGACTGGCTGGACAATGCAACTGCGGAGGAGGCTGAACCTGCCGGTTCGGAAGTGGCGCCGGAGATCGGATATGTAGCTCCCGACTTCATCCTAGCCACTCTCGATGGGCAGACGGTGGAGCTGAGCCAGCTTCTAGGGAAGAGGGTCCTGCTAACGTTCTGGACGACGTGGTGCCATGCCTGTGTGTCACAGGAGCCGTATCTCCAGGCAGCTTACGAGGAGAAGGGCGGAGAAGTCGAGTTCATCGGCATCAACCTCGGGGAGAGCCGGGAGCGGGTGAGCCGCCATATTGCGGGAGACGAGTAGTCTGCTATAGCTCTGGATGCAGCCAGAAGACAGCAGTGGCTGCTATATCAGATACCTTCCCACCACCTTCACGGTTGACGATAGGGGTTCTCCACGCGAGGGGTCTTAGGCTATACTTAAGGGCGATTCGGAGAGGACGAGGTGCAGGGAGTGTGGGGAAGTGGTGCGCTTGGGATCGAGGGGTGACGACAAGATCAAGAGGAGACATAAGAGATGAGTAACGTATCCTCAGCATACAGCGACAAGGTCATGGACCACTTCCGGAACCCGCGCAACGTAGGCGAGATCGAGAACCCCGATGGCGTGGGGCGGGTTGGGAACCCCATATGTGGCGATGTTATGGAACTATACCTCAAGATTAAGGATGATGTCATCGTTGATGCCAAATTCAAGACTTTTGGCTGTGGGGCGGCTATTGCCACCAGTTCCATGGCCACCGAACTGGTGAAGGGGAAGAGCATAGAGGAGGCCCTGGAGATCTCCAACAAGGCGGTAGCTGAGGCTTTGGACGGGCTGCCGGCGGCCAAGATGCACTGTTCGTCACTGGCCGAAGACGCGCTCAAATCAGCCATCGAGGACTACAGGTCGAGGAAGACGTAGGCATCCTCTGACGGCGCCTTGATGCATAGGCGCCCCCTCCTTGCGTGGAACCAATCTGTTCACCAGTGCCGCAGACCATCCGGCCCGTGAATACCATGGAAAGAGTACTGGTAGCTATGAGCGGAGGAGTGGACTCCTCAGTTGCTGCTGCTCTTCTTAAGGAGCAGGGTTATTCGGTTACCGGTGTGACTATGAGGATATGGGATGATGAGGGGTTGCCTGGAAAGGTGATCCGCCGCGGCTGCTACGGTCCGGGCAACGAACAGGATATAGAAGACGCTCGAATGGTGGCCGGGATTCTGGGGATCACCCTGCGTGTAATTGACCTCAGGGACGAATTCAGGTCACACGTCCTGGACTATTTCGGTCGTGAGTACTTGCGGGGTAGAACTCCCAACCCCTGCATAAGGTGCAACCGCGACATCAAGTTCGCCGCCCTGGGCAGAAAGGCTGTCGGTATCGGAATAGGGTTCGATCACTTCGCCACCGGTCATTATGCCCGCGTCGAATGCGACCTGAACTCGGGCCGGCATGTGCTCAAGAAGGCGAGACATCTGCCGAAGGACCAGACCTATTTCCTCTATGCGCTATCACAGGAGCAGCTTGGCCGCTCGCTCTTTCCTGTGGGCGACTACACCAAGGAAGAGGTGAGAAGGAAAGCCTGTGATCTCGAGCTGGCCGTGCATGCCAGACCCGAGAGCCAGGACTTCACTGCCGTGCGTAATGCCTTCCTGGAGGAAGATGCGGTGCAGCCGGGACCGATACTGGATGTGGAGGGAAACACCCTCGGAGAACACCGGGGCATTCAGTTCTACACCATCGGTCAACGCAAGGGGCTCGGCGTCTCAGCGCGGGAGCCGCTATACGTGGTCCGTATTGACCCGCAGAATAATGCCATCATAGTAGGCCGCAAAGAGGAGTTGTACAGCGATGAGCTTACAGCCTCCGACCTCAACTGGATAGCAGAGAAGCCGGTTCAGCCTGTGAGGGCAAGAGCGAAGATAAGATATCTTCACAGTGAGGCCGAAGCAACCGTAATCCCGATAGACGAAGGCAGGGTTCGCGTGAGATTCGACGAGCCCCAGATGGCGATCACTCCGGGCCAGGCAGTGGTCTTCTACAACGGTGCAGTGGTCATGGGGGGAGGAACGATAGAAGGCGGGCCAGGGTGAACATGACCGGGTTGATCCTGAATGTTGACTCCGCAATAATTAGGGAGTTAATGCTACGCAAGTATAAGGAGGGACACTATGAAGAAGAAGGAAATCAAAGAGGTAGTTAAAGGTCGATACGCTCAAATAGCCGGGCAGGACCGGGAGAGCTGCTGCTCTGCCTGTGATGCCAGCCCACTGTCGCAGGCCGAGGCTATGGGATACTCGAGGTCGGAGCTAACCAGCATCCCGCAGGAGGCGATTATGGGCTTAGGTTGTGGTAACCCGACCGCCATTTCCGAACTCAAAGCCGGCGAAGTGGTCCTGGATCTCGGGTCGGGAGCCGGGGTGGATGTGTTTCTGGCGGCGGACAGAGTCGGTCCCGCCGGCAGGGTGATCGGAGTTGACATGACGGAGGAGATGGTGGATAGGGCGAGAGGCATCGCCGGAGACCATGGCTACCATAATGTGGAGTTTCGCCTGGGCGAGATCGAGAATCTCCCGGTCAAGGATGAATCTGTGGATGTGGTCATAAGCAACTGCGTCATCAATCTCTCACCGGACAAGGCCAGGGTCTTTCGGGAAGCGTATCGAGTCTTGAAGCCGGGGGGCAGGCTCATGGTCTCGGACATAGTCTCCGAGAAAGCGCTCCCTGCCGAGATCAAGGATGATGCCGATGCCTGGGCATGTTGTATCGGCGGGGCTCTTGAGCAGCAGGAATACCTGAGAGAGATAAGGGAAGCCGGCTTTCGGGAGGCGCAAATACTGTCCAGCAAGGGGTTTCACATGGAAGAGGAAGGAAGCCGTGCACCTCTGAAGCTGCTAAGCGTCACCGTTAAGGCATGTAGATGACGGACGGGCTGCAACTGCGCCGAAACGCGGAAAGGGGACCGGGCAGCAAGGAGTACGGCCCGGCTTGCCGTGGCGGTGCCTACCGGTGCCGGCATAGGAGTAGACAGTCCTTGCTCGGACCTCCGTAGGTAGATTATTGGTTATCGAGTATTTCCTGGAACTCGCGGGTTATCTGATTGACGTACTGCCCTTCCTGGCGATAGGGCTGCTGCTAAGCGGTCTGATCCACGAGTTCGTCTCTACTGAGTGGGTGGAAAGACACTTGGGGGGAGGTGGCATCAGGCCGCTTCTCTACTGCGTCTTTGCCGGGACAGTCATCCCCCTCTGCTGCCTGGGCGCTCTTCCGGTGGCCTTGAGTCTGCACCGCAAGGGCGCGAGGTTGGGCTCGGTCCTGGCCTTTCTGGTGGCCACGCCCGCGACTTCTATCACAGCCCTGCTGGTCTCTTATGCCCTGCTGGGTATAGGGTTCACAGCGTACCTGTACCTTGCCGTGATCTTGATGGGTCTGGCTATGGGACTGGTAGCGAATGCGACGAAGCTCAGCGCGCGAATCTCTCCTCAGGATGAACTGGTAGCCAGGGATCCGGTCTGCGGCATGAGTGTGGAAGTAGAGAAGGCGTCGCAGACAGAATGCCGTGGTGAGGTGTTCTACTTCTGCTGCGCCCATTGTCGGCGGGCATTTGAGGAAAAACCCGACGATTATATAGGAACCAGTGCTCGCAACGTCGGTCATCGTGTTAAGCATGCCCTTAGATATGCCTTTGTGGACATGGTCAGGGACATCGGTCCGTGGCTGCTTCTGGGCGTGGCCCTGGCGGCACTGGTGGTGGTGATTCCTCCCGTCGGAGAGTTTGTGGGTGCCTATCTCGGCGCCGGATTGGGCTATCTCTTTAGCCTGGGCTTCAGCATCATAGTGTATATCTGCTCTACGGGCAGTGTTCCGCTGGTCGATGCCTTTATTGCACAGGGGATGAACGTGGGCGCCGGCATGGTGATACTACTGGTGGGTCCCATCACCAGCTGGGCGACCATCCTGGTGCTGAGAAAGGAGTTCGGCGGCAGGATCCTGGCGACCTACTTGGCAGTCGTCAGCGCTATGGCTGTGCTCCTGGGCTATGTCTTCTCACTCTTATAGCGGAATGCTCGGAACGAGAGAAGGTCGGTTTGTGGTAGAATTCGGGTAGCCCTGACGACAGGAGCTAATGGAAATGCTGTCCCGCGTCCGCCTAGATGCGGCGGGGGCAGATAGGGCGGTGCCACGTGCAGAGAGGGGAAACCTCGAACCCAGACAACATATATACAGTCGGACATAGCAATATCGACCTTGATGAGTTCATTGCACTGCTGAACGGTATCGAGGTCGTCGTGGATGTGAGAAGCACTCCGTTCAGTAAGTATGCGCCTCAGTTCAGCATGCATAACATACGAGAGAAGATGCGTGTCGCGGGCATTGAGTATGTGTGCTTGGCCGACGAAGATGTGGGAAACGTACTCGGTGGAAGGCCGAGAGACGATGAGTGCTATGATGATGGCAAGATCGTCTACCAAAGAGTCATGGAGCGGGTCTGGTATCAGGAAGGGATTTCGAGGCTGATCGAGTTGGGACAAAGGAATAGCGTGGCGATAATGTGTAGTGAGGAAGACCCTCACAGGTGTCATCGGCATCATCTTGTCGCCCAGACGTTACTGGACAGGGGCGTGGCTGTGTATCACATAAGGGGCGATAGATCAACTGAGAAAGCTGAGAAGGAGGCAGCTCAACTCAGCCTCCTCTGATCTAAGTACAATGAGAGTCTACACTATTGGGTTCACCAAGAAGAGTGCCGTCGAGTTCTTCGAGACTCTGAGAAGAAACAGCATCAAGCAGGTCGTTGATGTACGGATCAAGAATGTGTCTCAGCTTGCCGGATTTGCTAAGCGAGATGACCTGAAGTATTTTCTGGGGGAGCTGTGCGGTGCAGACTATCATCATCTCGAGTTCCTGGCGCCCACGAAGGAGATGAAGGATGAGTATGCAGAGAGTAAGGACTGGGATGCCTATGCCAGAGAGTACACTGAGCTGCTTGCCAGCAGAAACGCGCTGGACAGACTTGGCAGGTCGTTCTTTGAAAGAGAGACGTGCTTGCTTTGCTCCGAAGCATCACCCGACAAGTGTCACAGGAGGCTGTTAACGCAGTATCTCCAGGAGCACTGGGGGGATATCGAAGTGACGCACCTATGAAGAAACACCTTACAATAACTGACCTGACGAGGATGAAGGGAGATAGGGTGTGCATCTTCGGCGTCGATGAAGACGGCAACGGAGTGAGGCCCGATATTGGTCCCACAGGTATGCAGGAGCATCACTTGGTGGACAAGGATGGCAGGCGTGTAGTCGTACCGTTTGCGGTGATCGAATTCGATCTTGTGCGCCCCGTACACAGGCCGCCGCACACTGAGGACTGGGAGATGGATCCGCGTTGTCGACCAAGATTGGTAGGGACTCTGTCTAACGGAGAGCAGATGGCGCTCTTGACGAGGCTGCTTGACGAATCGGTAGAGGCTATCTTTGATGCGGACGTCCACAGCAAGCAGTATGTGAATGAAGGAGAGGGGAATAGATCAATCGGGACGGTGAGAGTTGGCGAAGTCCTCGCCGTTGAATACTCGTCGACGCAATATGGGAGACATGAATACCGGATTAAGTTTGCGGATGCCACGGGAGAGGTCTATGACCTGCCGATTACAGACCTGGCATTCAGGGAGTACTGTGACAGCCAGAGATGTGAAGGACATGCTACAGAGATGATCAGCAGCGAGTTGGCGCGCACACTTAGCAGGAGTCTTGTCTTTGTCCGTGTAGGCCTGGCAAGGCCCTTTGCGAAGATGTACAACCGGTGTTATCTGCAGGTTTGTGCCGTTCATGCCTTCGCTCGCCACACAGAGTATCTTGAAGAGACAGGCACCTTGGAACTCGCAGACGACGTAGATCGTAAGAGCACTGTGTTGACACTGTTGAACAGTTCTGACGGGAGTAAGCGCGCAAAGGCAGCATACTTGTTGGGCAAAACCAAGAACCCACTGTTTGTAGGAGTTCTGTGCAAGGCGACAGAAGACCCTGACGGAAACGTGAGGCGATTGGCAGCGTCTGCATTGGGCAAGATCGGAGATTCTGATGCAGTAGAGTCGCTGACTAAGCTCTTGGCTGACGCAAAGCCACAGGTCCGCCAGTACGCCATCAAAGCACTAGGTGATATAGGAGACGAGAGATGTGTGCCAGACCTGAGGAGATTGGAGGATCCCATCCCTTATCTAAGAAGAGCCGCAAAGACTGCAGTCTCGAAGATATGTCACTCACGTAAGTAGCGAGGTAAAGCAGTATGCTGGAGGCCAAGATAGTCGCGGTTTGCAGGAGCGAGGAGAAGGGCACTACAAAGGAGCCCATAGCCGAGGGTGTGCTGAGAGAGGATTTCGGTCTTGTGGGGGACTCCCACGCCGACTGCTCCAGCCACCGCCAGGTGAGCCTCCTGGCCATGGAAAGCATCGATAAGATGATAGGACTTGGTTTCGAAGTAGGTCCCGGGGCTTTTGCTGAGAATCTCACCACCGCAGGACTGGCCCTGGCATCGCTACCTGTGGGCACCGAGTTATCCATTGGAAATGGCATTCTCCTGGAGGTTACACAGATCGGGAAGGAATGCCATGCCGGCTGTGCTATCTTTCAGCAGACGGGGAAGTGCATCATGCCCAAAGAGGGGATATTCGCCAGAGTGCTCCGGGGTGGCATCGTCAGGGCTGGAGACCGGGTAAGGGTAGAAACCAGTGAACAGTGAGATAGACACGTTTTCCATACTGAAGCTCACCGAAAAGGGTAGTAGCAGCGTCGACGATGTAGTTGCCAGGGAGTTCCCCCTGACTATCGTATTGAACAACCAGGAACTCGTGACTTTGCTTTGTTCGCCGACGAACTTGAAGTATCTGGCCGTTGGTTTCCTTTTCTCGGAAGGATTTCTTAACAGGAAGGATGAGATCAAGAAGATATTGGTCGATGATCAGAGAGGAGTGGTGCGGGTGGAAACCGAAGGCGGTGAAGAGGTGGCCCGGGATGTTATGTTCAAGAGGTTGATAACTACAGGATGTGGGAGGGGGGCCCATTTCTATAGCGCCAGTGATGCTCAAGGCCGGCTGAAGGTCGAATCCAGGGTTGAGGTATCAACTCTTGAGGTCCTGGCTCTGGTGAGCGAATTCCAACGGCGCTCCAGCGTTTATCGCACAACCGGAGGGGTGCATGGTGCCGCCCTGTGCGATACCAGAGGTATTCTGGTGTTCAGCGAGGATATAGGCAGGCATAACGCCGTGGACAAGGTCTTCGGCGAATGCATCCTCAATGATATCGTTACCGACGACCACATAGTGGTCACCAGCGGGAGGATGTCCTCGGAGATATTGATCAAAGTGGCCAGAAGAAACGTGCCCATTATGGTGTCGAGGTCCGCTCCTACGGACATGGGGCTGAAACTGGCCTCCGACCTGGGGGTGACCGTTGTCGGCTTCGTTAGGGGACGAAGAATGAACGTCTATACGCACGATTGGAGGATAGCGAGCAATGCAAGACAGGGATGCTGAACTGATCGAGAAGGTACGGAGCCTGAAGATAGAAAGGGATGCCGTCATTCTTGCTCATAACTACCAACTGGGCGAAGTGCAGGACATTGCCGATTTCGTTGGCGATTCCCTGGAGTTGAGTCAGCGGGCCGCGGAGACGGACGCCGCTGTGATCGTGTTCTGCGGTGTGCACTTCATGGCGGAAACGGCGTCCATTCTCTGTCCCGAGAAGGTAGTGCTGCTCCCTGACGTGCATGCCGGCTGTCCCATGGCGGATATGATTACGGCCGAGCGCCTGCGGGAGAAGAAAAGGGAGCATCCCGGGGCATTGGTGATCTGCTACGTCAACTCCTCGGCGGAAGTGAAGGCCGAGTCGGACATCTGCTGTACCTCTGCCAACGCCGTCGCGATCGTGGAGAGCCTTGATGCCGGCGAGATCATATTTGTGCCCGACCAGTACCTGGGGCAATACGTGAGTGCTAGGACGGGCAGGAAGCTGATCCTGTGGCCCGGGTTCTGCCCTACTCACGCCCGTATTACGGCCGACAGGGTGAGAGAACTCAAGCAAGAATACCCTCGAGCCAGGCTGGTGGTGCATCCGGAGTGCCGGCCGGAAGTCATAGGACTGGCGGATGAAGTCCTCAGCACAGGCGGGATGTGCAGATATGCCCGGAGAGACGACGTCGCGGATATGATCGTGGGCACGGAGATCGGTATAATACACCGGCTTAGAAAGGAGAACCCGGGCAAGAGGTTCATCCCGGTTTCAGAACAGGCCATCTGCCCGAACATGAAGTCGATTACGCTCGAGAAGATCGTCTGGACGCTGGAAGAAATGGAGCCGGAGGTGAGGGTCCCCGAGGAGATACGCGTCCGAGCCAGGGCGGCCGTAGATAAAATGCTCAGGGCAGGTGCCGGGAGACGAAAGAAGTGGAGAGGCTGGTCGTATTTGTCACCGTAAGCGGCGAAGAAGAAGGTCACAGGATAGCCCGGTTATTGGTGGGGGCGAGAAAAGCGGCCTGTGTAAACATCGTGCCCAGAGTGGACTCGGTCTTCTGGTGGGAAGGCGAGCTCGACTCTGGCGGAGAAAGTCTTCTCATCATCAAGACAAAGGCGGCCCTGTTTCCTGAAGTGGTGGACCTGGTCAAGGGTGCGCACAGCTACGAGGTGCCCGAGATAATCGCCCTGCCGATTGTCGTTGGCAGTGAAGAGTATCTTGAGTGGCTGGACAACGAGTGTCGATAGGACTATACTGGCGGTCGCGTCTCGATTGCGACCACTTGTGTGATCAAAGGGAGGTTAACTAACCATGGATGAAGTTGTCATCTCTCGTGCCATTGTCGAGAGTTACCTCAAGGACTTCATGGAAGCGATGGAGGTGGATGTTGCTATAGTCGGGGCGGGACCGTCGGGCCTGGTCGCCGCCTACAGCCTGGCGAGGGAGGGGGTGAAGGTGGCAGTATTCGAGCGCCATCTCCGCGTCGGCGGTGGTATGCCCGGAGGAGGGATGATGTTCAACCGCATCGTCGTCCAGGAAGAGGGCAAGCGGATACTGGACGAGTTCGATGTTTCGGCATCGGAATACGCGCCGGGGGACTACATCGCTGATTCGCTGGAGGCCACCTCGACCATCTGCGCCAAAGCCATAAAGGCCGGCGCGAGGGTGTTCAACCTGATCAGTGTTGAGGATGTGATGACACGGGGCGACAACCGGGTTTCGGGACTGGTCCTGAACTGGAGTGCCACCTCCTGGTCCAGGCTGCACGTAGACCCCCTGACTGTGAAGTGCCGGGTGGCTGTGGATGCCACAGGACATGATGCCGAGGTGTGCCGTATGGTGGTGAAGAAGGCAGGGGCGAAGCTCAGGACCAAGACCGGGGACGTGGCGGGAGAAGGGTTCATGTGGGCAGAAAGAGGGGAAAGCGAGATACTGGACAACACAAGGGAAGTATATCCCGGGTTGGTGGTTACTGGCATGACGGCCAACGCCGTCTTTGGGTCTCCGCGGATGGGGGCGATCTTCGGCGGTATGCTTTTGTCCGGCAAGAAGGCAGCCCAGGTGGCCAGGGGTCTGCTGGGACAGTCTTAGATTTCGTGTTCCGAGGCAACAGGCGTCCACGCTGAAATGAGGAGCGTTGGTACTTAGCTCAGGAACAAAGCTGTTCCCGAAGGTTGTCTGCGTGGGTGCCGCAGCATAAGGTGTGCGCTCCGAACCGTTCTCAGCCTTGTTGCGCTTCTAGCTCCATGAGTAGCACAGAAGAACTCACGATCCGGGACCTTCGACCGCGCGATGTGCGTCCTCTCCTGGAGATATCGGAAGAGGCATTCTCCATCGAACGGCAAATGTTTGGCGGTAACCCGCCGGGCCTAGCGCGGCAAATACGGCTTATGGCTCTGCTTTATCCGCTGCAGCGGCGCCTGCCGAGGCCCACCGCCATTGCGCTGATCGGCTTGGTTGGTGGCGCGCCTGTGGGTGCGGTGGTTGTCGATCCGATGAAGCCCAGCTGGTACGTCAACACCATGATGGTAGCCAGGGACCACCGGCAGCGGGGGTACGCCCGGGCGCTCATGGAGGCGTTACAGGCTAGAGCCACACGCTCCGGAGCCCGGTGGCTGCTGCTCCACGTACGCGACAACAACGCCCCTGCTCACAAGCTCTATGAGTCACTGGGTTTTCACGAATTCGAGCGGAGGCACGAGATGCTGCTGGCGAATCCGGGGCCTGTGAACTCCTCTCCTCTCCCTGAGGGCTATGTGCTTGTGCCCCGGAAGAGATACGACCGGCGGGCGCTCGCCGTTCGTGATGCATCTCGAGAGCCGGAAGCCGCCCGCCTTGAGCCGCCCAGCCGCCATCCGGGCATCGTGATGCGGGCCCTGGGGGCTTTCTCACCACCGGCGGACAGCGATTATCAATGCATAATATGTGGAGGAGGCTGGGTCGGTCTGTGGGATTATGTGCAGAGTTCGGCGACAGCCTCGGTGCGCCTGACGGTGCAACTCGTGCCCGAGCACCGCGGGCAGGGTCTGGAGCGCCCACTCCTTGAGCGTGCCATCGTCCGGGCCGGGCAGTCAGGTGCCGATCGCCTGACCATCAGTGTGGGTTCGACGAACCGCACGCTGCTTGCCGCCTGTGACGAGGTTGGGTTCAACACCCGCTTCGTCCGCATAGGGATGGCCCGGCGTCTCGGACAGGATGGGTGAGGAGGACAGGACCGAAGCTAAGAACGAAGACGGGTGATGTGATGGGCGAGAAGTTGGTCTCTCTCCGGCGAGAGAGTTACTGCGGTAACTATCGGATTGCTCAGACGGGGCCAAGACTGTATGACCCTGGTGGGCAGTCAGCGACGCACGGGAATAGCCGCCGGGGATGTAGGCTAACAGGCGGGTGAGTCGCCCTCAGCCTGATGCCGGTCCCGATTTCTGCCGCGCATTCAGGTAGTTCCTCGCCACTTTCGTCTCAATCTGCCAGACACCCTGGTCCTTGTAATGCCGGAAACCAAGCTCACGGTTGATCTTGAGCATCGGTGCGTTCACAGCGGCGTTGCCGGTGCGCACTCGCTTGAGGTAGGGTCGCTCACGCAGGACCTCCTCCAACATCGCCGCCTTAATCCACCGACCGAGTCCTCGATTGCGGAACTCCGGGAACACGCCCGTCATTCCCTGACTGAGTAACTCCCGCCGGTGACGGTTCCAGAACACCTCGGTGTAGCCGGCAAACTTGCCTGACCTACGGTGGACGACAGCCAGTGTCCATCGTTCGGTCCCGCTTTCAACCACCGACGCGTCCCATTGCCGCAGTTCCTCCTGCGTCCAGCGAGCGTCCTCAATATCGAGCTTACCACGGGGAGCGGTGTTCGTGACTCCGAGGAGGTCGACGATGGCCCCGAGATGCTCTTCCGGGTACCTGCCCTTCCAGAGGACAAGCTCGAAATCGTCTTCAGCTAGCTGTTGATTGCCCTCCTGCCATCTTCGGATCAGCGTCCGATCGAGACCGATCAGGTCGAGTTGGGAGGTCGACATAGTCAGGCCGAGGGAGGCGCCAAGGGCTGTCATAAACGCGTCCCCGGCCGCAATGCGGGAATCCGTGTTACCGATCAGCAGCCGACGATTGGTGGCCTCGGCCACAGCAACGACCTGGCCGAGTAATCGGATGGCGATTCCCTGACGGCGCCACCCAGGGAGGACCTCGATGCTGGCATCAGCCAGGTGCCGATTGTCTTCGGTCTGTGCAATGCGGATTACTCCCAGGGCCACCGCCTGTTTTCCTTCCCAAACGACCCAAGCTCTCCGGTCAACGAAGGCGGGCACACCACGCCAGTGCCCGACAGTTTCGTCAAATGCCAGTGGCGGATCCTCAGGCCAGTACTCCTGCCGCATCAGGTTGGAGAACTGATGCACTGCCTGAAACTCATCACCTCTCACATCACTCGGGTCAAACGGTCTGATCTGGTGCGATTCAGGGATCATAGTTAACTCAATCTACCCTCATAACGAAGCATCTGTCAAGGCATGCCCTCTTTGCAGGTGTTATCATGGGCTTCGGGCGGTAGTTGTAGCGAGCGGCGCTACACATGGCTGGCGCAGAAATGGCTGCCTGGACTGAGTTTACCAACGTGTCCCTCGATTGGTCCTTTTCTTTTGCCATGAGCGGTGATAAAGTCTTGGGCAATGGGAGAGCGCCCCGACCTTCGTGTCCAGCTGGCCCCCCGGCATGGTAGGGGGCTGATCCTGTCCAATCCCATCATGATCGCCTCAGGCATAGCCGGCTACGGCATCGAGTACGGTGAAGTTGCAGATATACAGAGCCTGGGCGCGGTCGTCTGCAAGGGTACCACGCTTATGCCCCGGGAAGGCAATCCTCAGCCGCGGCTCCTGGAGACGGCGAGTGGACTGCTGAACTCCATAGGTCTCGAGAACATCGGCGTTGAGGCCTTGGTCAGAGACAAGGCTCCAACATGGGCCACCTGGCGGGTTCCCGTCATCGTCAATGTTGCGGGGGAGACCGTAGAAGGATACGTGGCCGTGGCAAGCAAGCTGGAGGGTGTGCCCGGCATAAGCGGTATCGAGCTCAATATCAGTTGTCCCAACGTCTCGGCCGGAGGAATCGAGTTCTGCATGAGGCCGGAGCTGGCGGCCCGCGTGACCGCGGCTGTGAGGTCCGCCACTACCCTCCCCCTGATCGTCAAGCTGAGCCCGAATGCCCCCGATATCAAAGAGGTGGCACTGGCCGTGGAGGCTGCGGGAGCCGACGCCCTGACGCTGATTAACACGCTCAAGGGCATGGCGATCGACATAGATGAGAAATGTCCCTCCCTGGCGAATGCTGTTGGCGGCCTATCCGGTCCCGCCATCAAGCCCTTAGCCCTCTATACGGTGTTCGAAACAGCAAAGGTGACCCGCATTCCGTTGATAGGATGCGGCGGCATCGCCTGCGGCAGAGACGCCCTGGAGTTCATTGTGGCCGGGGCCACGGCGGTACAGGTCGGCACAGCGGGCCTGACCAGCCCCGGTGTCTGTATCACGCTACTGGAAGAAATGGAGCGCTATATGCGGGACAATGGGGTTGATAGCATCACGGACCTCATCGGGACCGCCCGGCGTGAGTCCTGAGGGCCCCGCTATCGGCCGCTTGCTTCCTGCCGGATGAAGCTGACGATATCCTCTGTGGAGGTGCCCGGGCCGAAGATAGCTTTTACACCCGCCTGTTGCAGGGCCTGAATGTCATCCCCGGGTATTATGCCGCCGCCGATGACCAGGATGTCATCTCTCCCCTGGTTCCTCAACCCTTCGGTGACCAGTGGAAAGAGCTCCAGGTGAGCCCCGGAGAGTATACTCAGACCGACGACGTCAGCGTCCTCCTGGATGGCCGACTGCACGATCATCTCAGGCGTCTGGCGAATCCCGCTGTAGATGACCTCCATGCCGGCATCGCGGAGGGCCCTGGCCACTACTTTGGCGCCCCGGTCATGCCCGTCCAAGCCGGGTTTGGCTACCAGAACACGAATCCTGTCTTTGGCCATGCTCCGATCCCTTCTAAACCTTCTGACAGAGCTCGATCAGCACCCCTCTCAGCGACTTCGGGTGGATGAAGCCGACCATGCCCTCCAGGCCGGGGCGAGACTTCTTGTCGATCAGCTCCACCCCCATCTCCGCCAGACGGCTGAGCTCACTGTCGATGTCATCGACCTCAAAGGTTATGTGGTGCAGCCCCTCCCCCCGTTTCTCCAAGACCTTTGCCATATTGGTATCGGGCAGCGGCTCCAGAAGCTCCAGCCGGGTGCCCCGTTCGAGCGCGAGCACTGTAGCCTTTACACCCCGCTCGGGCAAGGTCTCGGTCTTTTCGATCCTGGCGCCGAAGCAATCCTGATATAGCTTCGTCGCCTCATCAAGATCGCTGACTAAGATGCCGATGTGGTCAACTTCTTTGGCCATTTCGTAACTCCCCTTGACCCCTCCGATCTCAGGAGGGTAGTCTTGATCCTGATGCTGAGGTGGTCTAGAACACCAGGAATTCCTTCTGGGTGGAGAACACGTTGCGGAGAACGTCACACATTTCTCCGAGGGTGGCATATGCCTCGGCACATTCAAGAAAGGCAGGCATGGTGTTGTCTGTGCTGCGGGCAGTGTCCTCCAATCGCTTAAGCGTGCGGTCGACCTCAGCATTGTACCGTTCTTTCCTGAGCTGTGCGGTCCGCTCCTGCTGTCTCTTCTCTACCTCCGGTTTGACCCGAAGCAGTCCTTCTATCTCAGGATAGGGCGATACGAACTTGTTTACGCCCACCACCGTGCGTCTGCCGCTCTCCACTTCCTTCTGGTAGCGGTAAGAGGCGTCCTGGATCTCTCTCTGCTGGTATCCCTGCTCGATAGCGGCCACGGCCCCGCCCAGGCTATCGATCTTGCCGATGTACTCTCGAGCCTGGTTCTCCAGGCTGTTGGTAAGGTGCTCTATGTAGTAAGCTCCCCCTAGAGGATCAACCACATCAGCAATGCCGCTTTCGTGGGCCAGTAGTTGCTGCGTACGTACCGCTACGGTCACCGCCTCTTCGGAAGGGGGGGCATAGGCTTCGTCGAAGGAGTTGGTGTGTAGTGATTGACTCCCTCCCAGGGCTGCAGCCAGTGCTTCCAGGGCGGTACGTACGATATTGTTATGAGGCTGTGGCGCGGTGAGACTGCATCCCGCAGTCTGAGTGTGAAAGCGAAGCGTCCAGGAGCGCTGGTCTTTGGCCCCGAACTCCTCCCTCATGATCCTGGCCCAGAGACGGCGTGCTGCCCTGAACTTGGCGACCTCCTCCAGGAAGTTGAGATGGCTGTTGAAGAAGAACGACAGCCTGGGGGCGAACGAGTCTACTTCAAGCCCGGCGTCAATGGCGGCCTTCACATAGGCAATACCGTTAGCCAGCGTGAAGCCGATCTCCTGGGCTGCCGTGGAACCGGCCTCCCGTATATGGTAGCCGCTGATACTGATCGTGTTCCAGCGAGGGACTTGCCTGGCGCAATATGCAAATATGTCCGTGGTCAGTCGCATGGACGGGCGGGGCGGGAATATATGGGTACCACGGGCAATGTACTCTTTGAGGATGTCGTTTTGAATGGTGCCTGTCAGATCGGCAGGCTCGACTCCCTGCTGTCTGCCGAGGGCTATATACATGGCCAGCAGAATCGGAGCAGTGGCGTTTATGGTCATCGAGGTGCTTACCTTGGAGAGGGGTATGTCCTGAAAGAGGATCTCCATATCGCGGAGACTGTCTATGGCGACGCCGACCTTGCCCACTTCGCCAATGGCCAGGGAGTGGTCCGAATCGTAGCCAATCTGGGTGGGAAGGTCGAAGGCCACGCTCAGGCCCGTCTGCCCCTGATCCAGGAGATAGCGGTACCGCTGGTTGGTCTCCTCAGCGGTGCCGAAGCCGGCGTACTGGCGTATGGTCCAGATTCGGCCCCGATACATGTTTGCCTGGACGCCTCGAGTGAACGGATACTCGCCGGGATAGCCGAGGTCTCGAGTGTAGTCGAAGTCCTGCAGATCTTCCGGGGTATAGACGACATCGATCTCTTGGCCGGAGCTGGTCTCAAACACCTCCTGCCTCTCGGCGGCACGCTTCAGGGCCGGAGCCAGTGTACCGTCACGCCACTCTTGCTTGCTATTGCTTGTCATCGCTGCCTCCTGAACTGAAAGGGTTGACGTCCCTGACCAACGCGGCAACGCTGCAATGGAGTTATCGCAGTGATCCGGAACCGTGCGCAGGCCATGAGCCCGGCGCGGCTCGCATCAGTTTGCTCAGAACGGCCGCGTGATCCTCTCCCGAGCCTTCCGGGAGGCCCGGGATTACATTGCCGGACGGTCTCGCTGCGGACTGTCAACGCAGGGTACTACGTTCTACTTGGTCTTCTCCGGCGCGCCGCCGCGGCTCATAAACGGAGCCATCAGATCCATGGGCAAAGGAAATACGATAACGCTGCTTCTCTCTGAGGCAATCCCGGCCAGGGTCTGCAAATAGCGAAGCTGTAGCGCTGAGGGCTGGCCGGAGATAACCTCGGCAGCCTGGGACAGCTTTTCTGCCGCCTGGTATTCACCTTCGGCATGCACCACCTTGGCTCTCCTCTCTCGTTCAGCCTCGGCCTGGGCTGCCATCGCCCTCTGCATCGTTTGCGGCAGCTGCACGTCCTTAACCTCCACCATGCTCACCTTTATTCCCCAGGGATTGGTGCCCTCGTCGACCACCACCTGTACCTTCTCATTGAGCCTGTCCCTCTGGGCCAGTAACTCATCCAGGGTCGATTGTCCGACGACGTTTCTCAGGGTAGTGGCGGCAAGCAGCGAGGTTGCCTTGACATAATCGAGCACCCTCAAGATGGCGTCTGCGGCCTCCACCACCCGGAAATAGATCACTGCATCCACTCTGACAGTGACGTTATCCATGGTGATGCACTCCTGCTGCGGAACGTCCATCGTGATGACCCGAAGGTCGACTTTCCTCATACGCTCGATGAACGGTATAATGAGGATAAGACCGGGTCCTCTAAGGCCTACGAATCTCCCCAGCCGGAAGATGCCTCCTCTCTCATACTCCTGGACGATCTTGATGGCCGCCGACAGCAGTATTATCACTGCTACTGCGATAAGGAAGTAAACAAGCCACATTATTCTCTCTCCTTTCCTTTAGATTTTTCTTTCACCCGCAATTTGAGTCCTTCAACTCCGGTGATTATCACCTCCTCTCCAGCTTCTATTTTACTGCCTTCGGCCGTGGCTGTCCATAGCTCTCCCTCGGCCAGGACTGTGCCCGTGGGATCGAGAGCGCTGCGCACGACCGCTTCCTTGCCTACCATGTATTCCACGCCGGTGGACGGTTTGCGGCGTTGTGCCCTCACGACGGCGTAGATTGCGAGAACAACACCGGCAATGGCGACAACTATGGCAATGATGAGCGGGGCGGTCATCTCTATGGCGGGCATGCGGAACTCCTCAGAGGTGAGAGGCCTATTCTGCCGCCTTCTTTGCTACCCATAGTCTCAGCTCCTCTACTCGGGTGATTATAACCTGTTCGCCCGGCGCCACTGCACCGCCTTCGGCCACGGCTGTCCACAATTCTCCCTGGACCAATACCGTCCCCGTGGGATCGAGCGGGGTCTTTGCCACGGCCGTCCTGCCGATCATCCCTTCAGCGCCGGTGGCCTTGCGCCGTCTCTGTCCGCGTATGATGGCGCCAACTACGAAGACGGCGAAGGCGACGGCCCCCAGGGTAACTCCGGCGATTAGACCCGGATGTACCCTTACTCCCGGGCTGTCGCTGAACAGTATCAGAGAGCCCATGACCAGCGCGGCCGCCCCACCGGCAGTCAATAACCCAAAGCTGTCGGTGAAGTACTCGGCGATGAAGAGGCCCACGGCAAGCAAGATGAGGGCTATGCCTCCCCAGTACGCACCGAGCACGCCCAGCGAGTAAAACGCCAGCAACAGGCTGATGACGCCAACCACGCCGGGAAAGATCAGTCCCGGGTTGGAAACCTCGACAATGATCCCCAGCGTTGCCACGGTGAAGAGGATGTAGGCAATATTGGGGTCGCTGACGGTCTGCAAGAACCTTTCAGCGGCGTTCATCTCGTTTCTAGTCGTAAAATAGTCTGTAGTATCGATGGTAACGTCCTCGCCGTTAACTACAACCTGTAATCCGTTTATCCGGGCGATAAGAGACTCCAGATTGTCAGCGTGCAGGTCGATAAGGTTATGTTCCAGCGCCTCGCTGTAGGTGAACGATCTGCCCTCGGTTACCGTGACCTCGGCCTTCTCTATGCTGCGGCCCCGTTCCTCAGCAATGCCCCTCATCCAGCTGGCCGTGTCCTCGATTATCTTCTGCCGCTGGTCCGGTGGCATCTCTCCGGCCGCGACAGGGGTGGCCGCGCCGATGGTCGTGCCCGGCGCCATGGCAGCTACATGAGCGGAGAGCGTGATGAAGGTCCCCGCCGAGGCAGCACGGGCGCCCACCGGCGATACGTAAACCACAACGGGCACCTCAGCGTTCCTGATCCTTGTCACTATCTCTCGAGTGGACTCAAGAAGGCCACCGGGTGTGTTCAGTTCGATTATACACACCGCGGCGCCCGTTTCTTCCGCCTGCCTGATACCACGGTCAATGTAGTCGGCTACCACCGGTACGATGATGCCATCCACCCGCAGAATCTGCACGTCGGCAGGATTGGAAGCGGTCACCATCGTGCCGCCAAAGCCGGCGACTGCCGACAGCACGAGCAAAGCGAGGAAGAATACCCTGAATACGGTTCTCAGCATCTATCAGTACTCTGTGGCAATTATAGAGCAAGCAGTTAGCGGTGACAACTCGTTACCGCACTCGCCACCGGGGCGGCCCACGGTTTGAGGCAGGATCGGCCGGGCATGCGCGGCTTGATCAGATCCCCGGCTTACGCACAAACCGGAACCGGGGCACAGCTATACAAAGTCCTCGATTATGGTTAGAATGATGGCCAGGTGATCTATGCTGACCGTGTCTAGCAGCGGAGGTAGCAAATGCCGGAGTTGACCTGGGCGAGTGTCGCGGATTGGTTCATGAACTACGGCACCAGAATACTGGGCATAGCTGTCGTGGGAGCGCTGCTGTGGTTAGCTCTGAACAAGTTCCTCCCGCCCGTTATCCGCCGGTCGGTAGCGCAGACGAAGTACAGGGAAAGCAAGGAGGGCATGGAGAAGAGGACCAACACGCTTCTCTTCGTCTTCAGGGGGGCGGGGCGGGTGTTCATCATCGTTGTTGGTCTGATGATGATTCTTGCGGTGCTGGGGGTGCCCGTTGGTCCTATGCTGGCCGGCTTTGGCGTCGTCGGAATAGCCATCGGCTTCGGCGCCCATTTCCTGATCAGAGACCTCATCGCCGGTACCTTCATCATCTTGGAAAACCAGTACAGGGTTGGCGACGTAGCGAGAGTTGCCGATGTGGCCGGGCTGGTGGAGGAGGTGCACCTGCGAAAGACGGTGCTGCGCGACCTGGACGGTATAGTCCACCATATACCCAACGGCGAGATCAGAGTGGCCAGCAACTTTACGAGACACTTCGCGAGGGTCAACCTCGACGTCTCGGTCGCATACGGCACCGACCTCGACCACGCCATAGCCGTGATAAACCGGGTGGGACAGGAACTCGCTGCGGATGAAGCATGGCACCAGGTGATCAAGACTCCTCCCCAGGTGCTGAGGGTCAACAATCTGGGGAGTTCCGGAATAGACATCAAGGTCATCGGAGATGTCAAACCCATGCAGCAGTGGGCGGTGATGGGTCAACTGAGACTGCGCCTCAAGAAAACCTTTGATGCCGAGGGGATAGAGATCCCCTGGCCCCATACAAAAGTGTACTTCGGCAACGCCTTGCCGGATGATCGGAAGAGAGACGGGGCCGGGTAGATCCGGCGGTGGTTGAAGCACGTCAGGTCCGCCATTACATCTGCGCCTGCGCTCACTCCACAGGAGCCGCTATGCTGCTCCCCAAAAATGTTACAAATTTGTTATGTATTTAGGTACAGTTTTATGACCATTCCATCGAGACTGCCTTAAGATGGTGACGCGCGATAGGATCGAGGCGTTGGAGGTGGTGTGTTATTCGTGAGCACACGAGCGTAGAAAGCAATGGCGCGGATTGTTGACCATCCGGCGAGGGATTGACAAAGCACATAGGCGACTCTATAATGCAAAGTACCTAGTATAGCGATATAGTTGTTAAAGTAAGACTTATCCCGGGAATGAATACCTTTGGGACCATGACCCGCGCAGGGAGTCCCCGAGGTAGATGGAGAGCGGTACTATATGAACAAACCGGACAGGTTACGTCGGATCGAAGACCTGGCTCGAGCAGTCGCATATCGTCAGGCACTTATCAGGCATGAGTACTGGACCCGCACGAGGCTTGAGGAATTGCAGCAGCGCCGGCTTGCCAGGCTTCTCGATTGGGCGGCTCGGCGGTCTCCCTTATACCGGGAACTGGCGAGCACGGGGCGGTTGAGTCGACCGTTCAATCTGCACGACTTCCCCATCATGGACAAGAAGACCTACATGGAGCGCTTCGACGAAATCGTCACCGACCCCCGGTTACGTCTGTCCCGGTTGCAGGAGCATATGGCCTGCGTGTCCGGGGACGAGTATTACCTGGGCAAGTATCGTGTGCTTACCACGGCGGGCAGCTCGGGGTGTAAGACCGTGGTGGTTTTCAACCGGAAGGAATGGAGCCTCCAGGAAGCGGCGAGCATGCGGATCGCCAGTATGATGGGAGTGGTGCCGTTCTCAAGGAGACGGCCCAAACTCGTGACCATCGGTTCACCCAGTCCTTTGCACGACAGTTATCGACTGCCGCTGAGCATGGATATCGGGCTCTACCGTTATCACTCGCTACCGGCTACTGCTCCCATCGAACAGCTTGTCGAGCAGTTGAATACGCTGCAACCTTACATCGTTCGCGGGTTCCCATCCATGCTCGGGATACTTGCGGGCGAACAGACTCACGGGCGCCTGCACATCAGACCGTCTATCGTGGCTGGTGGGGGCGAGCCGCTGTCCCGGGAACTGAGGGAACAGGTGCGGACTGTATGGCAAGCCTCTGTGTTCGATATCTACGGCACACAGGAGGGACTCCGTGCCATGGAGTGCGAAGTGGATGAGGGGATGCATGTCTTCGAAGACCTGGGCATCGTGGAGGTGGTAGACGAAGACAATCGCCCGGTTCCCGACGGGAACCTCGGGCACAGGATTCTGTTCACCAGTCTCGTCGGCTTTACGCAGCCGATCATCCGCTACGAGATCTCGGATATGATGGTGCTGGCTCCCGAGCCGTGTTCGTGCGGACGGCCCTTCCGGCGTATTCTGGCCATCAACGGCCGGAATGACGACGTGCTCTATCTTGAGGGTAGTGATGGGAGACGCGTGGCCGTTCATCCCGTCCACTTCTGGGATGTCCTGGAGAGCTTCGCAGAGATACGGCAGTACCAGGTGGTACATGAGCCGGACGGCCTGCGATTGCGGTTGATGACCGTGGAAGGGAACGGCGGCATCTCCGGTATGGTTAGCGAGCAGATGACGCAGAAGCTGCGCAGCCTTGGCGTTGACCATCCGTCTATCCGTGTGGAACTGGTCGGCACACTGGAAGATCGCTCCCGCAATATGGGTAAGTGGAAGAACATCATCTCCAATGTGCATCAGGAGGCGATCCGTTAGTCAGGGGCTGTGGGCGCCGGGCTGGCGATCGTGCCGGTCCGGTTGGCCTCACAAGAACTGCGTGCTGAGAGAGTGAGAATGAACATGCGGGACATGTGGCGTCTTACCGTATTGAGGGGTATTGCGCGGCTCGTGCTGCCCATCATAAACAAAATGTATACGATCGCCCTCGGCGTTAAGTCCCTCGGGGGAAGCAGCAGCTTGATATGCGTTGAACTGAGGCGCCACGAGGGTGAGGCCGTAACGCTTTCGGACGGTTGTCGGGTCAGGCCGGGCGATCCGGTCATCAAGCTGCATCTGAATGGCGCGTGGTTCGATGAGCAGGAAGAGCAGCGCTCCGCCTCGCAACCGGCGGGTTTCCCGCGGGGGGTTACCCGCTATTTCAGGGACGGCTTCAAACTACTGGCCACACAGGTGGCCGATGGCAGATATGGCGGGGTCATCGCGGTTTATGGCTGGACGGTACTGCATGGTCCGGCCAGGCGGCTGGGGTTCCAGGTGATGGAGTTGCCGAACACATTGCGGATAAGGATTGCCCTTAGCTACATTGCGGGGCTAATGCAAATCTACCGTCTTCCCTGGGTGAAGAGATATAGAGCCTCTCGCAGGCCCCTGCGGATCAAGGCGGTCTGGCTGTCCCGGGCCGATCTGCTGAAGATGTACCGTTCCTACGCAGTGCCCTTTGTGCACCTTTTCCTGTTTCATCAGGTCGTCGGCAAGATCGTCTAGCGCCTGTCGTCCGCCGCCTTAGAAGCCCGTTCCGGCTCCTGAACTCCGGATGAATGCCAGGAGTCGTTGACGCCGTGCATCCTCGCTGATAGTCCGCTTTACACCTAGCATCCGGCTGCGGCGCTTGCCGGTCTGCGCCTGCGTCGGGTTGGAGGGCCGGAGTTTAAAGGAATAGAGAGACCACGCGAAATCTCGGATGCCTGCACGCATGGTGTAGGATCTACTGTTGTTGATCCCGTTTTCTGTACGCTATTCCATCGAGCATACATAGACAGGCTGGATCCAGGAAACTGGTTGTTGTGCCCATCCTGGCAGGAAACCCGTTCTTGAAGTACTTATAGAAAACCTCTCTTGCCTGTCGAAAATCTTCGATGCTTCTGAGGTACAGGTTTATCTGTACCATATCATCCAGTGAGGCTCCTGCTGACTCTAAGGTCTTCTTTAAGCTCTCAAGACTCGCTTCCATCTGGTCGGTGATACTACTTGACTGGAAACCCCCTGTATGATGAGCACCCGAATGGTGCGCAAGGAAGATGAAGTCCCCTGCTATGACACACGAAGGACACGTATCATCTCCACAATGTGTCGGCATTCTTTCTATCACTTCAATCCCTCCCATTCTCTGTATGGTGACGTTTGATCTTCCATGTTGCGACATCATGTCGCCGAGCCGGTTGCCTGCTGTAGTTCCTGTGTGGAGATCGTCTGTCTCGGCATCAGTTTCCATACTGGTCATGGACATAAGGGAGTATGGCCCATGTGACGTCGTCCGCGGAAACGCTCTCGGCCTCGATTCTGCTGCTGACAACCGGGGAAATCGAGCAGTGATATTCGGCGCAATCCAGGCACCTGGCGATGCCTTTGGTCCCGGCGCACTCCAGTTGTTCACACAGATCATCTTCCGGCTTCTGGTAGCAGCCGGGGCAGCGCATACTCCAGTCGTCGTTCTCATAAACACGACTGAGCCGAACGGTCAGTTCCTTGCGGAACTCCTCGCTGATCGTTCCGCCCGAATAGTGAACACATAGATCGCAACGCATCCCGCACTTCGAGCGAATGGCCGTTTCCTTCGGAAAAGGTTTGCGGTTTGGTCTCCTCTTGATCATGATGAGGCGTTTCACAGCTTCCAGCGTATCAAGATCAGCGACCGGTATCCACATCCATTTGCCGTCATGATAGGTCCTGCTATTATCATAGAGGTCGCGTATTTCAGCCGGAAATGTGTCGCGCTCGAGCTCGAACTTCTCCCGCTCCGCTTTGCCGAAGATGACGAGAAACTCGAATTTGTCGTCATGTATGTATATGGTCAGTACCGTCTTGCCCCCTCTGCGAAACTTCAGTTCGTCCTTACCGTTTCCCACTTCGTCAAGCAGGTGCTTGCCCCTCATGAAGCACATGGCTTCTTCGCTGACCTTTTCGAGCATCGTCTTTTCGCCCATTTTCTATCATCTCCTTTGTTCTTCTGTCCGGGCCGGGATGGCTCCAGTTTCCCGGGGAGGTAACCTGCGCAATACGTTTCCGCGCACTACCACGGTCAGGTAAGAATCATGAGGATGTTTACATCCGGATCATTGAAGACCAGTTCCTGGCCGCCCCAGTCGGC
>PWRA01000090.1 GCA_003556385.1 Dehalococcoidia bacterium
AGACGCCCGCCGCGCAGGGCCGACGAAGATCGGCCCGGCCCCCGCCAGGACGACCAGCGCCGTCCGTTCCGTAGATGGTCGTAGCCCGCCCGTATTCCCTGCAGCAGGTTGGATAGACGGGCAGAAGACGGCAAGAACAGCCGTCGGCTTCCGGCTCCAGACTTCGCTACCGGGCCCGGCGCATTTCTCCCACCCGGCCCGGGCATCAGCAAGCGTAGCCCGGTTGTAAACAGCCTTTGACTGGTTGGGGATAGAGCCCCGCTCTCCTGGCTGAGCAGTGGGTTGATGCCTGATCCATGATTGCCCCTATCTGCATACATGTGCTGAAATCGTCCTGACAAACGTCGACCGATGAGGAGGCACGCTCATGGTAATGACTAAAGAATGGTTCACAATCGAGGAAGCTGCTGAATACCTTTGTGTATCCAGGAGGACCATCTACAAACTGACCGCGGAGGGCGGGCTCCCGGCCTTCCGTATCGGCAAGGAGCGTCATCGCCGGTTCCGTAAGCAAGACCTGGATCGAGTACCCCGTCCGGATGAAGGGACGACAATTTCAGACGCGCTCCTGACCATGTCTGATAAAGCCGCCCCGGTCCTCGCCGAAGTCTGGAACAACAAAAAGGATGCAGCTTATGACCGGCTTTAGGCGCGGAGATGTAGTCCTTGTCGGGTTCATCTTCTCCGATGAAACCGGAGAGAGGCAACGTCCGGCAGTCATAGTCAGTTCCGATACATACCATCGAGGCCACCAGAAAGCCATTATCGCCGCGATCACCGGCAGGACCGACCGGGTGCTGGCGGGCGATCACCTTATCACCGGCTGTCAGAAGGCCGGCCTGCTCTTCCCCTCCGTTGCCACAGGCATCATAAGGACGATGAAGCAGGGCATGATACGTAAGAAGCTCGGAGCGATGCCCGTGTCCGACATGAGAGCGATTGAGAACAGCCTCCGGGACGCACCGGGGCTCAGCTAGCATAGCCGGGACACATAGTGCCCGGGTCCGCGATGTGGCCCGGCGGTGTGAGGTCGCACCATCCTTAACCAGGCCGGGCAGTCAGACCGTTTGACATGTCGGGCCCCCGGTATTAGAATCGCCGCTTACCGGGGAGCATAGGCCGACGGGCGGCAATAGCCCTCCGGTGCAGTGCCATGTATAGACCATACGTAATCCTGTGTGTGTCCGCCTCCATAGACGGGCGTATCTCGCTCGGGCCGAACAGGACCATGTTTGACCTCGACGAACGGGACGACGTCCTGGGGACGCGGGAGGAGTGGGAGGAGTTCTACGGCAGCTTCCAAGAGCGATATCGACCCGATGTCTACATGGAGGGGAGCAACATGATCGTCAAGGAGGGTGACGAGCTACGGGAACTCGAGATCTACGACGGCGATCCTGGAGAACTCTACCTGGACTACCTGCCCCGGGAAGCGGTCGATCGCCCGGGCCGGAAGGGCTGGCTGGCGGCGGTGGACGGGCGGGGCAGGTTGCGGAGCGGCTATACCGGAGAGAAGGACAGGCCCATGCTGCACCTGGTGTCCCGCGCCGTATCTCCGGAGTACCTGTGGTTCCTGCGCGGGGCCGGCATCCCTTACCTGGTGGCCGGCGAGGCGAGGGTGGACCTGGCGCTCGCCCTCGTCAAGATGAAGGAAAAGCTCAATGTCAAGACGGTCCTCACCAGCTCGGGCGGCAGGCTGGCCGGCGCACTGCTCAAGTCGGGGCTGCTCGACGAGGTGCACATACGCTTCAGCCCGGTGATAATCGGCGGGTTCAACACCCCCGTGCTGTTTGCGTCGCCCGACCTTGGAGAGGACGAACCGCCGGTGTCGCTGGAGGTCATCGAAACCCGGGCCTGCCCGGACGGCCGCATATTCGCCGGATACAGGGTGGTGCGGGGCTGACCGGACGCTCCGGCGCACCTGTCATTCTGAGGGAGTCCCGATGCAATCCCGGTTCATCTGGAAGCATCTCGGATAGCCTCCTGGGGGCACAATGTGCCGGCGATTTCACACTACTCCGACGTCGAAACTGCACATTCAGATGGGAAGTACAGCGGCCCTTCACAGAGCCATGCTGCGGGTAGTGGTGAACAAGGATATCACTTCGGTATTTCAGTCATCCTGACGACAAGCACCGGTCTATTGCTTTGCGCTTCGCCTGGAAGAAGACCTGTCCTTAGAACGTTGGGCCGGAGTGAGTAACCTTTTCCTCAGCCTGATATTCACAGGAGTTACCTCGATTAGCTCGTCGTCATTGATAAAATCGACTGCCTGTTCCAGGCTCAACTTCACTGGAGGAGTCAGTCTTATGGCAATATCGGATGTAGACGCGCGTACATTGGTCTTCTTCTTCTCTTTGCACACGTTGATGGCTATGTCCCTGGGCCGTGAATTGAGCCCTATTACCATACCCTCATAGACTAACCTGCCCGGTTCAATGAAGGTGCAGCCTCGCCCCTGGGCATTATGTAAACCATAGGTCACAGCTATGCCCTGCTCCGATGCCACCAGTGCTCCACCGCGCGTCGAGATCATCTCTCCATGATAAGGTTCATAACCAAGAAAAGTGGTGTTCATGATGCTGTCACCACGCGTGGCGGTGGAGAAAGCATTGCGGAAGCCGATGAGTCCTTTTGTGGGCACACGAAACACCAGACGCACATGATCATGGGCATCATTGCGCATATCCATAAGCTGAGCTTGCCGTTTGCTCAGCATCTCGGTCAAGATGCCAATATACTCATCTTTGGTATCAATGGTGAGAATCTCCACAGGTTCTACAAGGTTACCGTCGACTATTTTGGTGATAGCTTCTGGTTTGGAGACCTGAAATTCATAGCCTTCCCGGCGCATGGTCTCAATCAATATGGCCAGGTGCAGTTCTCCCCTCCCTCTGACCAGAAAGGTATCCGGGCTGTCTGTACCCTGTACCCTGAGACTGAGATTGGTTTCCAGTTCTCTGCAGAGTCGTGCCCACAACTGGCGGGTGGTGCAAAGGGGACCCTCACGGCCGGCAAGAGGGGAGGTGTTTACTCCGAACGTCATCTCCACCGTCGGCTCGCCGATCTGTATACGCGGTAGAGCTTCAGTCTGCTCCAGGCTAGAAATGGTGTCTCCGATATTGACCTTGTCGACACCGGTCACAGCGACTATATCGCCGGCCCCGGCTCCCTCCACCTTCAAGTGTTCGAGGCCGAGATAGGTAAACACTTCACCAATCTCATGATGAGTGACGCTTCCATCAACATGCATACTTACTACCGGTTGGTGTGGAGCAACCTTTCCTCGCCAGATTCTGCCGATAGCTATCTTGCCTTTGTGGCTGTCATAGTCCAGACTGGAAACCTGCATTTGAAATGGTCCGCTTTCAACTCTTGGTGGTGTTACCCTTTCCAATATGCATTCGAGGAGAGGAGTGATGTCACTGCCTTTCATGCCCGATTCGGTTACGACAGTGCCTTCCCGTGCACTGGAATATAGTACCGGGAAGTCAAGCTGGTCAGCGCTGATAGCTGATTCCAGGAAAAGGTCCTCGGTAAGCCTTAGCACCTCTGCTATGCGCGAATTCCGCCTGTCGACTTTGTTTATGACCACAATGGGTTTCAGGCCCAGGTTCAATGCCAGTCGAAGGACGAATCTGGTCTGGGGCATGGGACCTTCTATAGAGTCCACCAGGAGCAGACACCCATCTGCCATAGTCAGGACACGCTCCACTTCCCCGCTAAAGTCAGCGTGTCCCGGCGTGTCGATGATATTGATCTTGACATCCCGGTAGACTACGGCCGTATTCTTGGCCATGATGGTAATGCCCTTTTCCCGCTCAAGAGCGTTCTGATCCATTATCAACTCACCAACCATCTGGTTATTCCGGAAAACCCTGCTCTGCTTGAGCATGGCATCCACCAGGGTAGTCTTACCATGGTCGACATGAGCAATAATAGCCACGTTCCTTATGTCGCTGCGATAACTCATATATGCTCGCTAAACCCTACGCCTTAATTACGAGAGTTGACGTTACCACGATGTTCCGAAGGGTCGAACGCCAACTCATACTCTTTACAGGGAAGGTATGTTTGAGTGGTATATTCTGCTTCAATGCTGGCAGCGCTGAGGCAGCGGGAACTCTACGCACAGAATCCTATCCAAAGGGCTCTCAGCGCTATCCGATGCTAGCGGTGTCTCCCACGCCAGCTTTGTTGTAGCGGTCACTGCAATGGGAGCATTGAAGTGACTTATCTTGAAGACGCATTGGATAACCTCCTCTTCATCAGGTTTTGGTCAGAGTCCGGCTACCCAATACTTGAATGAACCTGCTGAGGTTCCAGGAAGCTTGTGGTAACGTGAACTGAGCGGTTGATATTATACACTATGGAGAACTCCCTTGCAGAACGAGTGCAAACCCTCCTGCCAGGTTGTCTTCTGTAGTGTGATACTCCACTCTCATAGTAACTAAATGGCTTTCTGTTACTCGATTACAGGCCACCACCCTATCTTAAGAGTTTGTGCGTTTGGTATTCTGGTGAACAAGAAACCTGGACACTGACAGCTAAATGCGTTTGGCTTTGGGTCCAAGATCTAATTCCCCCTTCTTTCCTCTTTTCTTGCTTCTCGCTCCGCCTTTTCCAGATCCCCTATTCTAGTTTCTTCCCTTTCAGCTTCTTCTTTCTTTTCTCTTCTCGCTTCTTTCGCTTCCTCTGCTGCCAGCTCTTCTCTTTTATCTTGTTTCTCAGCTTCCCTTTTCTCTTCTCTTCCCATCTTCCTTCTCTCCTCTTTCTTTGCTTCTCGCCCCGCCTTTTCCCGGTCCCCTGTTCTCATTTCTTCCCTTTCAGCTTCCTTCTTCTCTTCTCTTCTCGCCTCTCTTCTCACGTCTTCTCCCAGTTCCACCAATTTCTCATTGTAGAACCTGGAAGCTACGTCTATTATGTCCTCGACTCTTTCGCTCATAAATTCGTGATCTTCAATTCTTCTCCCAAGGTTAGCAGCCCGGTCGGTAAGCCCTTCTTTCTCTAGCTTTCCTTTTTCTTGCTCCGTCGCGTGTATGGCCTGCGACGCGAGGCTCTGGATAGCTTTTATATAGCTTTCTCTTTCCCCCGGGTTTTGAGAGGCCTCGAAAATGGCCTTGTCCACTGCCGGTCTAAAGTTCCCGCTCTTTTCCGCCTCCCCGGTGAGGATATCGAGATCCTTTTGGGATATGGCCGCCAACGGGTTAAAATACAGATAATTCCTGAGAAAGGCATATAGCTCTGCATCGTCTCCGCACAACTCCTGCAACAAAGTCTTCTCTTTCTCCTCCTTCTTCTCCTCTTTCTCCTCTTTCTCCTCCTTCTTCTTCTCTCTCTTGTGCCACATAATTCACTCTCCCTCCTTTGTTGTTCTTACCCGCCTGATCATACGTTGACCACAATCCCCGATATCAACTCATAGCGAACCGACTCCGTTCCTCCCGGGTCTCGATTCCGATGATATGCCACCTACATCGCCATTGTCAATCCTGCTTAAAGAGTTGTTGAGTCGGGTCGCCCGCAGGAAGATAGCGCATGACGCCTTCAGCATGCTTGTTTACCTCCGCGTCCTTTGAGATAATTGCTTGAAGACAATGTGTAGGGTTTATAGGTAGGCAATGCCAACTGCACTCCTGGGATTGAACACAGAAGAACTGCGTGCGCTAGTACAGGAAGAGGGCGAACCGGCGTATCGGGGCAACCAGCTAGCGGAGTGGATATACCGGCGTGGGGCGCGCACGTTCGAGGAGATGACTAATCTGCCCGATGCACTGCGCGTGCAACTGAAGAAGAGATATGAGGTCGGTCGCTCCCAAGTAGTCACCGTGCAGCACAGCCGGGATGGAACAGCGAAGCTGTTGCTGGCGATGTGTGACGGTGCGAGAGTGGAAACCGTAGGCTTGCCTTACGCGAACCGTTTCAGTTGTTGTCTGTCTACACAGGTAGGCTGCCCCGTGGGCTGCGTCTTCTGCGCAACTGGACTGAGTGGCTATACCCGTAACCTGACGGCGGGAGAGATTGTGGGTCAGGCACTGGCAGTGCAGGAAGAAGCGCAGAATTACTCATCGCAGATTGATAAGCGTAGCTGCCGTATTGACCATGTCACCTTCATGGGTATGGGAGAGCCGCTACTTAACTATGCCGCGACTATGAAGGCGATACAGTTGCTGAACAGGGAATTGGATATTGCCATGAGGCATCTGACAGTGAGTACCGTCGGCTTCGTTCCCGGTATCCGCAGGTTGGCGCGGGAAAAATCGCAGATCACTTTGGCGGTGTCTCTCCACGCCCCTACAGATAACCTGCGCCGGCAGCTCATTCCTAAGATGGTCAAGTGGAGTGTCGCTGAGATTATCGATGCCTGCCACGAGTACGTGCAGCAGACCGGCCGCCGGGTGACATTCGAATATTGCTTACTTGGTGGAGTCAACGATGGAATTGCAGAAGCGCGTGAGCTGACGGGTTTGCTACACGGGCTGAACTGCCACGTGAACTTGATTCCGTACAACTCGATCCGTGGACCCGGCTTCCACGGCCCGTCGCCGAAAGGCGTCCGGGCTTTCCGCGAAGTCCTGAGCAGTGCGGGCATCCAGGTCACGCAGCGGGTTCAGCGGGGTCCGGATATTGATGCCGCCTGCGGGCAGTTGCAGCAGCGGACGGCTTCGCTGTGCCCGCAGTCGGCCTGCTTCAGCCCGCCTACCATCTAAGGTGCCCCCGATCCCTCTGTCATTCTGAGGGAGTCCCGAACCAGTCCCGCTTCATCGGGAACAGTCTAAGAGACGGCTCGCGCCGGTGCTATGTATGCATATTGCGAGGCATAATTGGTATGGTGTCCCCGGATTCAGGACGCTTCAATCACCGGAACGACTGTTAAACGCGCAGCGTGCGGGCGTCGGCTGCACACTATGTTAGGCGGCGTTGCCATATTCTCTTATTCTCTGCGTTCAAGTTCGTCAGGCGTCGGTCTCTGGAAGAACACAATCCAAAGCTTCATACTCTCCTCGGAAATGTGGAAACTCTCCTGCGGGGGTTGAGAGTTCCTGACCGCAAGCCGTCTCAAGAGTTCATCCTCCGACACATCAAGAAAGTGTACTTCACTGCTGGCTCCAAGTCGTTTCGCTCGCAACCGGTAATCCTCACGTTCTTCTCGTGCCCAAAAGCCGAAATCGAGAATTACATTCGTTCCCAACTCCAGCGCCCTGCTCGCGATATTCCAAAGCATAGCCTCGATTAGACTATGCCGGGCATCGTGTTCCGGCTCTTCCGCATCTTGACCAAAGAGAGCCACTTGCCATTCATCCGGTGTTAATCGTAGCGCCGAATGCTGTTGTTCAAGCTTGCATGCGAGTGTTGTCTTACCTGAACAAGGAAGTCCGACCATCAAATGAAGAGTTGCCACACTTCTTTCTCCGAGCGAAGACTATGATATTGTGAGGGATGACTTCAACTGCTTCCTCATCACAAACTGCCGATCTGTTTCATAATGCACTGCAAAACCACTTCTCCTGTACACTTCGGCAGGACCCATGAAATCCTCCGCTTCATTGGCGAACTCTTTATTCGGATATGCCTCCACATAATCAAAACCGTCCTGAGCAGCATCTCGACAGACACGCTCCAACAACAGCTTGGCAATACCCTTTCTTCTCATTTCCGGTGCAATGGCAAAGCAGAATACCGATTTCACCCTTATGTCCGCGTGTGATTCCTCTGTCGGGACGAAACCCATGAACCGCCGCCAGCAGTAGCATTTCAGGCAGTCAGCTTTCGTATTGGCGTTGCACCATCCCACAACCTCATCATCACAATAGGCAAGATAGCCCTGTATGTTGCTGCCCTTGACATACTGGATGGCGTAATCCCTTCTTACTTCAACCGATGATGTAAGATCCTTGCCTTCATAGTCATCATTGCACCACCACACACAGTAACACCTGTGCTCATCCTTATTGTCAGCATGTGGTGTTGTATCAAAGAATCTCACATAATCATCCACAAGATCGGGCGTCAACTTACGGATTTCGACGTTCATTCGTTACCTCCGCCAGTAGAACGATTCATGGCTTCCACAGGATTACCTCCCGACTTCCAGTACCTCTTCTCCGCAGGCTCCCGGAACTTGCTGGTTCTGACCTTCAGCCTCTCTCTACCCCGGATATCCCTGCGGCTTAGTCGTCACATCCCGAAGCCTCCTGAGGCACCTGACAGAGCCAGTATAGCACTCTCTCGGCCCGGGTGGCGCCATTGGCGCTGCCCTCGACACCTCCTACTCCTTCTGACAAGCCGGCAGGCTGGCCGGGACGGCCGAAGGGTCTCAAAGACGGCCCCTCCGGTGCTATGCATGCGTATTACGAGGCCTGATTGGTATGGTGTCCCCGGATTCCCGCAGAGACCAAAAATAAAGACCTGACCCCCCTTGCGCTTGCATAAGTCGATTGACTACGCAAGATCCCAGGGTGCAACGATCTTGGAGGCGTATCCGGTGGATAAGCCGGAGCGCAGCCCGGACAACTGGCTGTGGAACGGCACGAAGACCATGTTTGACAGGGCAGGTTTCACAGAGGTGGCGCGACGACGCCCGGAACGGCCGGTCGTTAGATTGACCTTGTGAGGAGATGATGTTGCCTATCACCCGGGTAGCGGGTGACTAAGAGCACTCACTTTGCTGAAGTGTGCAACTCCGGTCATCATCAAGCCATTCACTTCTGCGGGCGGGGGAGATGTCACGAGGTAACGGAGTGCGCCTATCGAATATGAGAGGAATCGGCGACAGCCTGAGAGATACCCTCGAACTCAGGCGAGGTTATCGGGGGATGAAGGCTAGCTCGTGCATGGGTTATCAGTATAGTGTCCCCGGATTCCCGCAGAGACCAAATGTAAAGACCTGACCCCGCTCGCTGCTTGGCGATGCATCGCAATGTGCACTTGGAGCATATCAACCTGATCTGAGGCAATCGCGAGGGGTATTGCCCCCGGATCCCGAGGTCTTGGCTCACATTGCCCTGACTTGCCGCAGCCTG
>PWRA01000110.1 GCA_003556385.1 Dehalococcoidia bacterium
CGCTGAGTTACACCCGCAAAGACTATTACGCTTGGATTTTACGTCAAAACGTGTCGAAAGACAAGCTGTAGTCTCTTCCAATGCAGGATGAGCCTGGAGAGGGTATTGATTTCTAGCACAAGATGAGCCTGAGAGATGGGCGCAACCCGTCTATCATTGGGACATGCGACTGATCATGAGCTACACAAGACTGGCGACGGTACAGCAGACAGGGTGGCAAAAATGGACGTGTCCCTATTTAGACGGGGGGATGAGTGTCAGGAGCTTCTTGGCGATCCCGGGGTACTTGGCGATGAAGAGCAGTTCGTCCGCCACGAGCGGTCGTTGCGATGCCACGTTGGCATATCTGGCCAGTTCAAGGATCTTCTCCGCCTGTGCGGGGCCTTTGAACCGCACCGCCATCTGGCCCATCACGTGTTTGAAGCCTGATATGCCACCGTATTCGCCGGAGCACACCTCGCTGCCGCTCTCAACGATCTCGGGTTCACCTCTGCCCACTTCGTCGAAGCTGTACAGTTCGTAGTTCCCGGGGTCCTTCAGAACAGCGTCGGCGTGTATACCGGATTCGTGCACAAAGACGTTGGCCCCGACGCCGGGCTGGTTGGCCGGAATAGGCACTCCGAAAGCATAGCTGGCAAACCTGCTTATCTTCCAGGCCTTTGTCAGGTCTATGGGATCTCCGATTTGATACTTCTCGGCGAACCCCTTCGACTTGATGATAGCCAGAGCGGTAGCTACGAGATCGGCATTGCCGGCCCTCTCTCCGATTCCATTGATGGTCGTATTGATATATGCATCCGTTCCGCCGTCAATGGCCCCTTTGGCCCCGGCGAGCGAGTTGGCCACGGCCATGCCCAGGTCGCCGTGACAGTGTATCTCAACGGGCAGTCCCACGTTACCGGCCAGCGTCCTGACGGCGTCGTAGATGGTAAACGGGTTGTCATAACCCAGGGTGTCGCAGTACCTGATCCGGTCAGCTCCATGCTGCCGGGCGGCCGAGGCGAACGCGACCAGAAAACCAGGGTCGGCCCGGGAGGCGTCCTCGGCGTTTACGCCCACGCTTTCGGCTCCGTGTGCCCGTGCAGCATCCACAGCTTCGACCATCATGCCGATGACGTCCTCAGGGCTCTTCGTACCCTGGAATTTGCCCTGAATCATCTGGTCCGACGTGGAAATGGAGAGATTGAGGTGCTTGATGCCGGGCACAAACTGGAACGCCCTCTCCACATCCTCGACCACAGCCCTCACCCAACCGCCCAGACGAATGGGCTGCAGGACTCCCATCCGGGCCAGTTCCAGGTTTGCCCGGAGATAGAACGACTCGTGTCGGGTCGTGGGGAAACCGAACTCGGACTGAAAGACGCCCATCTCATTGAGGTACGTGTTTATCATGGTCTTCTCAAGCTTGGCCAGACCGAGGCGTGCGGTCTGAACGCCGTCACGATTGGTAACATCTATGAAGTAAATCTTAGCCATCTCTGCCCACCGGGCCTGCCAACTACCACCGTAGATTACCACTAATCCCCTGCGTCATCAAACATGTGGGGCCCGCGAAGGCCCTATCGGCGCCGCGACGACGGACGGTCAAAAACGATCCGCCTCGTGTGTCCTCACTGTCGCCACCGCTTTCGGATCCGGGCTGAAGCTTCCTTTGTCGCCGTGTTTTCGACTATACTAGACAAGGCGATGGTAGTTGAAGCAGCAGAATGGGTGGATGGCAAGCTGAGGATCCTGGACCAGAGCAAGCTTCCCCGGGAGCAGGTCCACGAGGACCTAGCCGATTACCGCGATGTAGTCCTGGCCATCAAAGAGATGAAGGTTCGCGGAGCCCCGGCGATAGGGGTGGTTGCCGCCTATGGTATAGCCCTGGGAGCATCGGGCATCGACACCGAGAACAGGGACGAATTCCTTGACCGGCTGAACGAGATCATGCGGGACTTCGCTGCATCCAGGCCTACCGCGATCAACCTCTTTCATTCCATCACCAGGATGAAAGAGGCTGCCAGAGGAGATAGCGTCGCCGAAATGAAGGCGACACTGGTCCGGGCGGCAAAGCAGATTCACCGGGAGGAGGTGGAGGCGACCGAGCAGTTGAGCCGGCTGGGAGCCGGTCTTATCAAGGATGGCTTCACCGTGCTTACCCACTGCAACGCAGGGCCCCTGGCCACCGCCGGCTATGGGACTGCCCTTGGCGTGATCAGGGCTGCCAGCGACCAGGGGAAGAAGGTGAGCGTCCTGGCCACCGAGACCCGTCCTCTTCTCCAGGGAGCAAGGCTTACCACGTGGGAGTTGACTCAGGATGGCATACCCGTAACCCTGATCACCGATTCGATGGCCGGCCATTTCATGCACCGGCGGCAGATAGACTGCGTAATCGTCGGCGCCGACAGGATTGCCGCCAACGGCGACGTCGCCAACAAGATCGGCACCTATACGCTGGCCGTGCTGGCACGGGAGAACAGCATCCCGCTCTATGTCGCTGCTCCTACGAGCACCATCGACCACTCCATAGCCTCGGGCACTGAGATCCCCATTGAGGAGAGAGAACCGGAGGAGGTGACCCGCATCAACGGAATGCCCATCGCTACCGAAGGCATCAGAGCCGCGAATCCTTCGTTCGATGTGACTCCCCACCATTACGTAGCAGCCCTGATCACCGAGAAAGGCATACTGACGGAACCCTACGCCGACGCGTTACGAGGGATGTGCAACTGAGGGCCAAACCCCAGCGAAACTTTATGTCAACCTATCGTGCTAGCGAGCAGGAGCCCCTGCTAGCCGGTGATCGTTTCCGGCCCCGGTGCGACCAGCGCACCGAACATGTGGTGGTACAGCCCTTTCCTGGCCAGGAGCTCCCGGTGAGAGCCGATCTCAGCGATCTTCCCGTCCTCTAATACGACAATGCGGTCGGCCCTGGTCACGGTAGAGAGCCTGTGGGCGATGATAAGACAGGTGCGGCCCTTCATCAGCCGGCGGAAGGATTTCTGCATAACGCGTTCGGCGTGGGTATCCACATTGGAGGTGGCTTCGTCGAGCACTATGATGGGTGGATTGGCCAGGATCGCCCTTGCCAGGCAGACAAGCTGACGCTGTCCGCCACTGAGGTTCTGCCCCCTCTCCCCCACGTGGGTCTCGTAGCCATGATCCAGATGCGAGATGAAGTCATGGGCACCGGCCTTCCTGGCTGCCTCGACCACTTCTTCACGGCTCGCTTCCGGGCGTCCGTACCGGATGTTATCCTCAATGGTGCCGTAGAAGAGGAACGGGTCCTGAGTGACAACGCCTATTTGACGCCTCAGCGACTGCTGGGTAACACAGTTCACGTCGCAGCCGTCGACGGTGACCTGCCCCTCATCGACTTCGTAGAAGCGTGTAATGAGGTTCACCAGGCTGCTCTTGCCCGCACCGGTACGCCCCACTATAGCGACGGTCTCTCCAGGGTTGATCGTCAGGTCTATGTCATGCAGGACCCTGGCGCCGGGCGTATAGCTGAAGGAAACTCCCTCGAACTTGATCTCCCTGGCCGGGGGGGCCTCGAGTGCCCCGGGCTGGTCCGTTATCTCAGGCTCGACATCAAGCAGTTCAAAGATGCGCGCTCCCGACGCCATAGCGCGCTGGATTTCGACATACTCCATGGTGAGCTCGAGTACCGGGTCAAAGAAACGCCGGACCCAGAGCATGAAGGCTACCAAAACACCGACGCTCATCTCTCCGGCCAGCACCTGAGCCCCACCGAAGTAGATGACCAGCGCGGTGCCGATGGCGGTCAGAGTTTCAACCATCGGCCACATGGCCGCCTGTAACCTGGCCGCGCGCACGTTAGCAGTGAAGTGCTCTCTGTTCACGCTTTCAAACTGGTCGGCGTTGACATCCTCCCGGGTCAGGCTCTGTGTTACCCGCACCCCGGCTATGCCTTCTTGCAGCTGAGCGTTGACCGTGGCAATGGCCCGGCGCACCTGGATGAAGGCCCGGCGTGCGTACTTCTGCCATATGATCGTCACTATTGCCAGTGCGGGCACCACACTGAGAGTTAGCAGCGCCAGGGAAGTGTTCAGGACAAGCATCCAGATGGCTATGGCGATCAGCGTCAGGGCACTGAACACGACGTTGAGCATACCGCTGGCAAGAAGTTCCTGTATTTGCTGCACGTCGTTTTGCACGCGCGACATGATTCTGCCCACCAGGTTCCGGTCAAAAAAGCTCAACGAGAGCCTCTGCAAGTGGTCGAACATCTCGGTGCGCATCCTGTAGAGTATCTTCTGACCGACAAAACCCAGGAACAGCTCCTCCAGATAGCGACCGCCCCAGCCGACCATGACCACCGCGACAGCAACGATCACGATGCTGTCCAGTCCGGTCAGGTCGCCCAATTCCACGCGGTCGACTGCCAGGCCTGCTAAGTAAGGCACCGCTATGGTAGTGAGGGTACGCAACACCATTCCGGTGGCTCCCACACCCAGATTCGATTTGACCGGCCCCAAGTACTTGATCAACCGGCCAGCCACCCGCGAATCATAGACCTTCCCCATCACCTTATCCGAATCGAAGGTGCCGGAGAGCTGGCCTCTCACATGGTGGCCGCCTCTTTGCTGTGCACTCATGCCTTCCTGTATTCTCCTAACAGGTCCCGCCCACGTTGGATCAGGAAACCTCCTCGTCGCAACCATCGCCGGCAATCAGTTGCGACTCATATATCTCTCGATAAAGGCCGTCTGTGCTCATGAGCTCGTTGTGTGTGCCCCTCTCCGCAATCTCACCGTCCCGGAGCACGAGGATAAGGTCTGCGTTTCTGATTATAGACAGGCGGTGCGTGATGATAAAGGTAGTGCGTCCCTTGATCAGTTCCTGCAAGGCACGGCGCATTAGTAGCTCAGTTTCCACGTCAACGCTGGAGGTAGAGTCATCCATAATGAGGATACGGGGATTCATGAGCAGAGTACGGGCAACGGCCAGCCGCTGTCTCTGTCCGCCCGAGAGGGTGACACCCCGCTCTCCCACCCATGTATCATACCCCTCGGGAAGGCTCTCGATGAAATCATGTAGCTGTGCTGCCCTGGCCGCAGCCACTACCTGCTCCATGTCGGCATCCATCGTGCCATAGGCGATGTTATCCCGAATCGTAGCCGAGAACAGGAACGTATGCTGCTGGACTATGCCCACGGTACCGCGCAGCGACTCCAGCGTCACGTCACGGATGTCGATGCCGTCGATGCTGATGCGTCCGCCGGTCACGTCGTAGAACCTGGGGATGAGATGAGCAATGGTACTCTTACCACTACCCAGGCCACCCACGAGGGCGACCAACTGGCCAGGCTGTACGTTGAAGTCAACGTTCTTAAGGACGGGAGCCGACCGATCGTAACCGAAGCTGACATCTTCAAAACGGACGGCTCCCTGTACATTGCTCAGCTCTACAGCACCCGGTTTCTCCTGGACCACCGATTCGGTGTCCAGTATCTCCAGAATGCGCTGTCCACCCGATACGGTGCGGCTGAGGATGTTCGTGATAAAGGCCAGCCGCCGCACCGGCATCGCCATTATGATCAGGTAGAATATGAACTGGGACAACTGACCCAGAGTCATGGCGCCTGCCGCCACCTGGCGGCCGCCATACCACAAGATGATAGGTATCGGTATGGTTACCAGGAATACCATCAGGGACAGATTGAAAGCCCTCTTGCGGGTAGCGTATATGTGTTCATCGTACAGGACTGTGGCCTGACCAGAGAACTTCTTGCTCTCCTCCTGCTCGTGCGCAAAAGATCTCACCACCCTCACCCCGGTCAAGTTCTCTTCCAGGATGGTGCCCAGGACCGCCATCAGCTGCTGAATCTTGAGCCAGATGGGACGGAGCAGCCTGGCGACGACGACTGCCCGCCAGCCGACCGCAGCCAGGAAGGCCATGGTCAGCAGTGCCAGCGGCCAGTTGGCCTGGATGAGCAGGACAGTGATGGCGACGAAAAGGACGGCTATCTGGAGCATACCGAGCAAGCCCCTTCCGAAGAACATGCGTATTGCCTCGACATCAGCAGTGCCGCGGGACATGAGCTCGCCGGTCTGGGCCTGGTCATGGAAGGCGAAACTCAGCCGCTGTAGCTTGTCGTAGAGAGCGTTCCTTATATCGTAGGCTGTTCTCTGAGATACCACTTCGGTCAGATAGCTGTAGCCGAAGGCAGAGATGCCCCTCATGGCACCGGCGCCGACCACAGCCACAGCCAGCCACATAAGAGCAGTCTGCTCACCCTCGGCCACGACAGTGTCGATTGCATTACTGATCAGCTGGGGAATGGCCAGGACGAAGGCTGTGCTTGCCAGCATAAAGACGAGGGCCACAACCAGCCGCCGCCGGTATCTCTTGACGAAGCCCATCAACCTCAGTAAGATTCGCATTTTGCTTTACCTGACCGCCGCCCCATGCACAGACGCGAGAATGCCCCCCCCAATTTTAGCGCGATTACGAGGCGATGTCCAAATACCGTAGCCCGCGCAGGAGACAGACCTCTTCCCGATTCCGACTCAGACAGAGGCCACCTCCCTACCAACCCACTCCTCAAGAGGAGAGCTACTCGTGGTTCTTGACAAGGTCACCCACATAGTGATAAACTAAAATTGCGAGGCAATAGAGTTTAGTGCCTAGCAAGGAGGTGGGGCATGACCCGAAGAGAAGCTTGGTTGTGCCGATGGATGTTTCCTGAAATGGGCTCTCTGGTGGCGTAGCCAGAAGTCCGATGAGACGGCTAGGATGCGTTGCCGGAGGGCGCTTGGGAAGCCCCGAGCTCTTCGTCGCATGAGGCAGGGCTCCGATGAAATGGGGCAACGGTATTGTAGCCGTAATTAAGATGGAGGAGTAGGGGTGATCGAAAACTGAATAGCGATATTCAGGAGCGAGCTCCAGAATCTGGAGCTCGCTCTTCTTATTTCTCACTATGGCACCGTGGTCGTCCGGCCCCCGTCATCTGAAGGCACGAAGAACGCAGTTCAACATGATGGTCAGCACGATACTTATGATGGTGGACGTTACGCTGCTCCGCCTCGATTCTGCCTTATCATGCTGTTCTATCTGATGCGCTAGCAGGATCGACATGGGTACCTACCACGCCTGAATACGTCTCGCTATGCTGCACAGCGCCTCGAATGCCCCGGCAGGGGGCAGCGAATAGTCCGTACGTATACGGGTATACCCATGCCCGGGCTCCGGGAAGACGCCAACACTGCCCGTAACCACCTTTCCCTCCGCTTTCAACAGCCTGTCCGCCAGGCTGTAGTCTAGATTCAGATCCTGTGCTAGCGAGCTATCCCCCTGCCAACCAATAGCTACCACCCTGCCGAATAAGGGCGGACTGCTCCTCTTGGTCAGCTTCGTTTTCTTGAGTGGCCGTTCCCCCGCCAGATTTGCGCTTCTTACCAGATAGTCGACGAGGTAACGCGTCCCGTACTGGGTTGATATACTCACGACATTCACCGAATCTATGTGTCTGTCTGCCACAGCAATGACCCCCTCGGATTTCTGACCCGACGCACGACCCAGTCCTACCTTCTCCCTGGCATCCCCGGCTTCCGCGACGGTTGCATCCACTCCTAATGCCCGGAGATGCTGATGGATCTCCGACGTCTTACCGTCCTGTTCTTTCTTGCTCTTGCGATATAGCAGAGGCAACCCAATGGCTATCAACAGGGCCATTATGCCGGTGATTATGCTACCCCAGTCTTCCATCTACCCAACTGTCGCTGTCTGTCACACGATAATACCGCCGCTCAGCATACCCGCGGCGCCTGTCCTAAACCGGTACTGCGCCCGCATATCTCCTCAACAGATGAGACCGGGTAGGAAACCCGGTACCATTACTTGCCGTGACAGCACCGAGGCCACAATCTGCGAACATCATAGCTAAATTCAGTCCGCCGCACAACTGCGGCTCTCAGGACCGGCATTGGATGCCGGTACGAGCGGCGCGCCATCAGCACCAGGACAAAAGGGGCATTGACGCGAGCCCTGGCAGTGCTAGAATAGCCTTCCGATGCGAGTACGCGTGAGAAAGATCAGCAGCTTCTTGATCGTGGCTGCGCTGGTTGCTGGGCTGTCAGGCTGCGCTGGTGTTAGTCACGCCCTCACCATCGCCAGTACGGGCGGAGGGTCGGTCACCACACCCGGGAACCAGAACTCTCCTTATTATACAGGCGAAGTGGTTAACCTGACTGCAATCCCGGATGCCGGCTACCGGTTCGTCGGGTGGACCGGAGACGTAGAAACCGTTGCGGATGTCAATGCTGCCTCGACCACCATCGTCATGCAAGGCAGCTACGCAATCACCGCCGAGTTCGAAGAGATACGGCCGGTTGAGTATGCCCTCAGTGTCTCCGGCAACACCGGAGGCTCGGTCACCGTGCCCGGTGTGGGGACTTTCACATATGAAGCCGGCACGGTGGTCAGCCTGACGGCGACTCCAGCCAGTGGCTACCGCTTCGTCAGATGGACGGGGGACGTGGAAACCGTTGCCGATGCGAACTCTGCCTCCACCACAATCACCATAGACGGCGACTACTCAATAGAAGCCAGCTTTGAGGAGATTCCGCCCGACCGGTACAACCTGACCCTGTCCAGCACGACCGGGGGTTCGGTAACCAGCCCCGGCGAGGGCACATTTGTCTATCATGAAGGCGAGGTGGTGAACCTTGCGGCCGAGGCTGAAGGGGGATATCAATTTGTCAGCTGGACAGGAGATGCGGGCACCATTGAGGATGTCGAAGCCGTCTCGACGACCATCTCCATAAGCGGAGACCTCTCCATAACGGCCAGTTTCGAGCCGAATCCAGTCGTGCAGTATGAGTTGACAATCACCAGTACCGGCGGAGGATGGGTATTTACCCCCGGGATGGGAGCTTTTACCTACGAAGCAGGCACAGTAGTCAACCTGGCCGCGGTCGCAGCTAACAACTATAGATTTATCTACTGGAGCGGCGACGTTGGCACCATTGGCAATGTGAACTCTGCCTCCACCACCATCA
>PWRA01000155.1 GCA_003556385.1 Dehalococcoidia bacterium
GCGGACGCTTCCGGACTCGGGATAGCCCATGGCGACAAGGTCAAGATCAGGTCCCGACGCGGCGAAATCACCGCCAGGGCCAAGGTGACCGAAGCAATGCCCGAGGGGGTCGTATTCATGACCTTCCATTTCGCCGAAAGCGCGGCCAACGTCCTGACCAACCCCGAACTCGACCCGGTCTCCAAGATTCCTGAGCTGAAAGTCGCGGCGGTGAGGATGGAGAAGGTCTAGCACGGCACCGTTGCGGCGCCCGCTCATTCGTAGAGTCTTGTCGGAGCCTTCACCACTATCGTGGTTCCTTGTCCCGGTGCGGAGTTGACTCTGACTTCGCCCCCTATCAAGCGAGCGCGTTCGGCCATTCCGGTGAGCCCAAGCTTGCCTCGACGGGCAAAATCGCTCAACTGTGTGGGAAGCTCAAATCCGCTGCCGTTATCCGTGACAGTCACCGTGAGGGCGTCCTCCCGGCACTCCACGGTGACGCCCACCTCCGAGGCTCCGGAGTGTCGGTGAGCGTTATTCAGGGCTTCCTGAACAATGCGGAACAGAACCAATTTCGTTTCCGGAGAAAGGGGCGGCACTTCATCTATTTGGACCTGAACCTGCATTCCACTCAGGCTCTGGATTTCCTCAGCCAGCCATCTAAGAGCGGAGACCAAGCCCAGATCGTCCAGAATACGAGGCCTCAAAGCTTGAGCATAGTGCTTGATGCCCTGATAGGTCTGCTCGGAAAGGTCATACAGCTTCGCCAGTTCATCCAGCAATTCTTGTGGTGAACAGCTCTCCGCTCTGGCGGCGATCTTATCTACTCTGTGTGTGAGCAAAAGTACCTGCTGAGACGTATCGTCGTGGAGCTCACGGGACAGCCGCCTGCGCTCCTCCTCCTGAGCCTGCAGTATCTGCCTGAGATAGAACTGCAGATTGTCCTGTAGCCTCCTCTCCTCGGTTACGTCGCGGGCCATGTTCTGAAACGCCTGCGGCCGGCCATCGCTAACAATGAGCCGTGTCGCCACCTGCATTATCGCCTCCGAACCGTCCTCCTTGATCAGTCGCTGCTCGTAGCGGTGCTCCATAGCTTGGCCTCTCAGCAATCGATCTCTCACCTCTCTTGCCAGCGGTCTTGCCTCGGGAGTGATGAATTCGCGGACGTTCCTGCCGGGCAACTCCGAAACCGGGCATCCGGTGAGCTCTTCACAGGCTCTGTTGGCCAGTGTGATTTTGCCCTCCATATCATGGACCCAGACGGCATCGCTGGCATCGGCAAACAATTCCTCATACTTCCGCCGCACGAGCTCGGCATCATGTCTTGCCTTCTCCAGCCTCCCCTGTTGTCGCTTGTTCTGATGATACGTTGCCATCAACGCGACGGCTAGAGCGGCGATAGCAAGGCTGGCCAAGCTCTCCAGAATGGCGTCTCTGAACTGAGGTGACACAAGGAAAGCGCGCAGTAACATCGCGGAGGCGCTTGACAGCCAGATCACGGCGGCGCCTACTAGACCTACCGTCCACCCGGCGTACAACATGAGCAGAAGATAGAAGAAACGCTCCAGGCTATGCCGGGAAAGACCCAGTGTTGCCGGCAAGGAGATATCACCCAAAAAAGGAATCGCCGACAGGAGTTCAGTGAGATGGGCTATGGTGAGGAATACAAACAGGACCGCCGCAATCCAGAGGTGCGGGTTTGCTAGGGCCGCTCCGCCTGTTCGGTACTCTCTAAAGTGACCAGTCCGCATTGCAGTCCTTTTACTATCGCTTCGCTACGCGAGGCGACGTTCAGCTTGTTGAAGATGTTTGTCAGGTGAGCCTTGATCGTGCGCTGGCTGAGAAACAGCTGTTCCGCTATCTCTCTGTTACCCATACCGAGGGCCACCAGCCTGAGTACATCCACCTCCCGCTCACTCAGTAACCCCGAAGCTCTATGCTGCCCAGTCGGCGCCGTCGCGGCACGCTTCAACAGCTTGGCTATTATCGCGGGGTGGAGTACCGATTCGCCCGACTTTATGGCCCGGATAGCTCCGGCCAGGTCGCGCCCCCTGGCGCTTTTCAGCAGGTAGCCGGCCGCTCCTGCATCCAGCAACCCCATCACATACTGATCGTCGTCGTAGGCGGTGAGGATCAGGACGGCTATGTCGGGAGCGATCTCCTTGATCTTCCTCGTGGCTTCGATCCCGTTCAGTCGGGGCATCACGATGTCCATCACGGCGACGTCAGGCCTCAACTCCGCAGCAAGCCTAACAGCTTCCTCTCCATCGCCGGCCTCAGCGACAACCTCCATATCCTCCTCGCCATCCAAGGCCTGATGCAGCGCTTCGCGTACCAGGGGATGGTCGTCGGCGATCAAGACCGTCAGCCTGTCCTTTGTCTTCAACTCTCGCTCTCGAACCCATTATAAGCACATATGCCCTTCAGGGCAAGGCGACTGCCCTTTCGGACGAGACTAAGGTGCTCGCGCCGATTAGAACCTGCGGACGATGGCAGTCAGACACGCGCCTGTTAGACTCATTGTGAAGCAAAGAAGAAAGGAGGCACAAGAATGACTACCAAGCTTGCACCAACAAAAGAGAAGGGTGGGGCACAGGTACTGGCAAGGACAGATGAGCTACGGGCTGTGCTGAAGAGGGCGGCCGAAGAGTCGGAGTTTCTGGCCAGATTGGCCGATGACCCACAAGAAGCCCTCAGGGAATACTACGCCTTGACCGCGGAGCAGAGGGCTGCCCTGGCCAGCGGCGACATCAGGAAGATACAGTCCTGGGTCGGCGAACTCGACAAAGAACTGGCTACCTGGCTCTGGTGTCGGCTATGCCAGGAAAAGTGGTAATCGAAAGGAGGGACAATGGCACGCAGTGAGTTGACGAACCTGCCTCAGCCAGCAGAAACGCTCGGACTGGAGGTCATCGCGGAAAAACTGGAAGGACTGGTGCCGGATGCCTACCAGCCGAGGCAAATAGTCGCCAGATTGGAAGATGTCTGTGCGGCCAAGGCTTGCCAGGACACATTCAGCCTGACGCTGCTCGGCCTACTGGCAGGATTCTTCATCGGACTGGGGGCGGTTTTCTCCACCCTTGTTACCACGGATCTCGCCCTGGGATTCGGGCTGAACAGGCTGCTGGGAGGACTGACCTTTTCGCTCGGCCTGATCCTGGTGGTGATCGCCGGGGCCGAGCTATTCACCGGTAACTGCCTAATAATCGCCCCGTGGCTCAGCAAGCGGGTCAGCGGATCTGCACTGCTGCGTAACTGGGGGATAGTGTATGTGGCCAATTTCGCCGGCGCGGCGATCCTACTGGCCATAATCTTCCACGGAGGGTTCTGGACGCTCAACGGCTACGGGGTGGGAGCGAACGCTCTTATGATAGCCAATAGCAAGACAGGCCTGAGCTTCGGGCAGGCGTTGTCCCTGGGCATAATGTGCAATATCCTGGTCTGCCTGGCTGTCTGGCTCGGCCTGGCCGCACGCACAGTCACAGGGAAGATACTGGCCATAGTCTTTCCTATAACTGCTTTTGTAGCATGTGGATTTGAACACAGCATAGCCAACATGTTCTTCATCCCTCTGGGTATGGCGCTGGCAAATCAGGCCGAGGTTGTCCAGGCTGCCGGAACGACAGCCGCGCAGCTCACAGGTCTAACACCTCTTGGTCTTGCTCAAAACCTGGTCCCGGTGACAATAGGCAATATCATCGGCGGCGGTTCGGTAGGCGTGATCTACTGGTTGATCTTCCTTCGCAAGGAACGGACGTCCGGAGCCTTCGCGGGTACATCGCCGCATGAGCGATTGGCTACCGTGAAAACCCGGTTCCCGCAGACATATGCCGTGGAAGCAGAGACCAGGACGCTGGTATCCGTGCTGGCCAGAGCGAGGGACGACAGCGCCTTCCTGGCCCGCTTGTCCGAGAATCCGGACAAGGCCCTGGCCGGTTATGAACTGACCGGTGAGGCGAAAGCCGCTCTGGCTAGCGGAGACGTTCAATGGTTGGAGTCCAGGGTGGGCTCACTGGATGAACCTCTGCGCACCTGGCTTGTCTCCCGGCTATCGCAGGAGAAGTGGTAGCTATTGCTGACGGGCGTATTATCGCGCGGCAAACCTCCGGCCGATGCCATTGCCCTGGCTTTCTCCAGGTCCGCGCGGCTGTTTATGTTGAAGAAGCCCAGATGCTCGGGGTCGAACCTGTCTATCTCGTCTTTCCCGACGTATCTGACCTTGACCATGGAAAAGAGTCTATCGACCCTCAGGTCATGCCGGTCCAGCAGCGTCCGAATGGGGCCCAGGCAATTCCTGGAATACACGGCACAAAGGGGTTCTACATTGTCATCTACACGAGGCACGACAGCATCATAGGCACTCGAGATGCGGCACATGTGGCGAAGCAAGCCGATGCTGAGAAACGGCATATCACAGCCGACGACCACGGCCCGGCAGGTGCGCGAGGCCGTTAGAGCGGAGTGAATGCCCGCAAGCGCCCCTCCTGCAGGATAGATATCGGCGACCGTTACTATCTCTGCGGTTGACGAACAGGGAACCGCCTCACCATGCGCTGTCGCGACTATGATAGGTGCGCATACAGCGGACAGACTATCAACTACCCGCTGGATGACGCTCTTGCCCCCGATAACCTGGAGGGCCTTGCTTTCACCGAATCTCGAACTCTTGCCTCCCGCCAGAATGATAGCAGTCATACTCGCCGCCTACGAGAATGCAAGGCTACACCAGTATACAGAGTGGCGTCAACCAGGCCGTTTGCCTAACCCCTCTTTCTTGATTAGAATACCATCACACACATACGGAAAGACCTCGTTGCACATGCTCGCGTGATAATCCGGGTTAGCACGTTCGTCGCGCAGAGGTCTGCTGTGGTGTTCATGTGACATGAGAATCCTGGGCATTGAGACTTCCTGCGATGAGACCGCTGCCGCCGTGGTGGAGGACGGCAGAAGGATCATCTCCAATGTCGTTGCTTCGCAGATAGATATCCACGCACGCTACGGCGGGGTGGTCCCCGAAGTGGCCTCGAGGCAGCACCTGCTGGCCATTATACCCGTGATAAGCAAGGCGACGGAGGAAGTCGCGCTCAGAGATGTCGACGGTATTGCGGTCACCTTCGGCCCGGGACTGGCCGGGGCCCTGCTGGTCGGGGTCAATGCCGCGAAGGCTCTGGCCCTGGCCACGGGACTGCCCATCACAGGTATCAACCATCTTGAGGCGCACATCTATGCCAACTGGCTGGAACGGGACCCGGGGGCGGGCGAGAGCGCTAGAGTCAGTTTCCCTTGCCTGTGCCTCATCATCTCCGGCGGGCACAGCGACCTGGTGCTGATGACCGGGCACGGTCAGTTCAATAAACTGGGACGCACGCGTGATGATGCCGCCGGAGAAGCGTTCGACAAAGCAGCCAGAATCCTCGGCCTGGGCTTCCCGGGCGGCCCGGCTATCGAGCAGGCGGCGTTGTCCGGAATGCCCTGCCTGCCTCTTCCCCGGGCCTGGCTCAAAGGCAGTCATGACTTCAGCTTCAGCGGTCTGAAGACCGCCCTGTGGCATCTTGTACACAAAGGAGAGGTCTCGGTGCCCGACGCCGCGGCAAGCTTTCAGTCGGCCGTGGCCGATGTGCTGGTCACTAAGACTATCGAGGCGGCCAAGCAGCTCAAGGTCAGACAGATCCTGCTCAGCGGCGGAGTGGCCGCCAACAAGACGATAACCGGACGATTCCTGGCCAGCTCGCCGATTCCGGTCCTCATACCCCCTCCACACCTCTGCACCGACAATTCAGCCATGGTGGCTGCCTGCGGCTACTACAACTTCAGAGCAGGCGGGACGAGTTCCTATGACCTGGACGTGGTGCCCGCCCTGAGCGTCGGCTGACACGTCCCGGACCGAAGGCACACCTTCCGCTTCTGTCCCGTCGCCCACTGCCGGCAAAAAACTACCGAGAATCGGCCGCGCTCGAGCCCCCTCTGCTTGCCGCCAACCCGTTTAGGTGGTACAATTGGGCGGTTTGCATGAGCCACTTCGTCTCGATTAGATATGCGGTTTTGCCTTTTCACACGAGAGCCTCTGACACTACCGCCGAATTGCATCATGCTTCCTCTCTCCCTATTGTTGCAGGCCATATCGCATGTCCAGGTGAGTCTTGCCTAAGGAGGTGACCTTGAAGGACGCTGTTAAAGATAAACCCGTGGGAACTGGGTCAGGTGAAGTCGTCGACCGAAAGACATGGCGGCAGATCAAGGAGATAATCGAGTCTACCCGAGGGCAGGCGGGGGCCCCCATCCGCGTGTTACAGCGGGCACAGGGGCTTATCGGCTACCTGCCGCCTGAGGTCCTGGCAGCAATAGCGAAGGAGATGAAGATCCCGCCGAGCGAGCTGTATGGGATAACGAGTTTCTACTCCTTCTTCTCGATGGTGCCGAAGGGCAAGTATATTATCCAGGTCTGTCTGGGCACCAGCTGCTATGTCAAGGGCGGACAGAAGATAATCGATACCCTGGGCAAAGACCTCGGCCTCGAGTCCGGAGGTACAACGGAGGATCGCATGTTTTCTCTGGAAACAGTGAGGTGCATCGGCTGTTGCGGGTTGTCTCCGGTACTGGCCATCAATGAGGACATACACGGCAGGGCAAAGCCCAGCAAGATGAGGGAGATCCTTAGTTCGTATCAATAGGAGAGTACAATGAAACGACTTACGTCGGCAGAACGGCTAGCGGAGCTCAGAGACAAGTCTGCGGGGAGACTATCCCAGAGGGAGAAGAAGACCCAGGTAAAGGTACATCTCGGGACCTGCGGCATATCTTCGGGCGCGAACCAGGTCCTTGACGCCTTTCAGCAGGAGGTCAAGGACCGCAAGCTCAGAGATGTTACCGTGCTCAAGGCGGCCTGTATCGGCCTGTGCGACCGTGAGCCGGTTGTTACAATCGCTCGTCCCGCCAGGGGCGAGGTCACCTATCATGAGATCTCCGCGGACAAAGTCGGCCGGGTCGTCGAACAGCACCTGATCAACGACCAGGCGATAGACGAATGGAAGCTCGACCCCGATGATCCCCTGCTTAAGCTGCAGGAAATCCGGGTCATGCACAATCAGGACCTCGACCCCATGAACATCGAGGAGTATATAGCCAGGGATGGCTACCAGGGCTTAGCCAGGGCCCTCACCCGGATGAAGCCGGAGGACGTCATCGCGGAGATAGGTAAGGCCGGGCTGAGAGGTCGGGGAGGGGCCGGCTTCCCCACAGCTACGAAGTGGACGTTTGTGCGCAATGCGCCCGGCAATGAGAAATACGTGGTCTGCAATGGCGACGAGGGCGACCCCGGCGCATACATGAACCGTGCCGTACTCGAGGGCAACCCCCATGCCATAGTGGAGGGTATGGCGATAGGAGCCTATGCCATAGGCAACGTGCGCCAGGGTTACGCCTACGTGCGCGCCGAATACCCCCTCGCCATCGAGACGCTCAACCACGCCATAGAGCAGGCCAGGGAATATGGCCTCCTGGGCAAGAATATACTTGGAACAGGATTCAGCTTCGACCTGGACATATTCCCTGGAGCCGGCGCCTTTGTCTGCGGCGAGGAAACAGCCCTCCTCATCTCGATCGAGGGCAAGAGAGGGAATCCCCGCCAGCGACCGCCCTTCCCGGCAAACAAAGGGCTATTCGACAAGCCGACCACGCTCAACAATGTGGAGACCTGGGCAAACATACCCCAGATCATCTGGAGAGGCGCCGAATGGTTCGGCAGCGTGGGCACGGACTCCAGCAAAGGGACGAAGACTCTGTGCCTGGTCGGAAAAGTGAACAACACGGGCCTCGTTGAGGTCCCCCTGGGCACCACTCTGGGGGAGATAGTATTCGATATCGGCGGCGGGATACCGGACGCGAAGAAATACAGGGCAGTGCAGATAGGAGGCCCATCGGGTGGCGTTATACCTATCGAACACCTGAACACCCCGGTCGACTATGAGGCCGTCACCGCCCTGGGAGCGATCATGGGCTCGGGCGGGCTGGTCGTTATGGACGAGGACAGCTGCATGGTCGACGTGGCCAAGTTCTTCCTCCAGTTCACCAAGGACGAATCGTGCGGGAAATGCACTCCCTGCCGCTCCGGAATACCGAAGATGCTTGCCCTGCTGACCAAGATCACAAACGGCGAGGGCACGATGGATGACCTGAGCATACTGGAGGAGCTCGGAGAAATGGTCGGCTCTGCCTCCATCTGCGGCCTGGGACAAACGGCCCCCAATCCGGTACTCACCACCCTCAGGCATTTCAGGGAGGAATACGAGGCACACATTGTCGACAAGAAGTGCCCGGCTGTGGTCTGCCAGGCACTGTTCGGGGCGCCGTGTACGCACGCGTGCCCGGTCGGCCTGCACGCCCCGGGCTATATCGCCCTCATAAAGGAAGGGCAGCTTGAGCAGGCCTATAACCTCATCATGCAGCGGTTGCCATTCCCGCTGAGCGTCGGCCGCGTATGCCACCATCCATGCGAAGGCAAGTGTCGTCGGGCTCAGATCGAGGAGGCCATCGCCATCAGGCACCTAAAGAGATATGCCGCCGATTACGCATTCGAGAACAGGCTTGAGTACAGTCCCCCGGTAAAGGAGAGAAGAGCAGAAAAGGTGGCCGTTGTCGGCGCCGGTCCGGCGGGATTGTCGGCTGCCTGGGACCTGGCCAGGGAGGGTTTCCAGGTTACCGTTTTCGAGGCTCTACCGGTGGCCGGTGGAATGCTGGCGGCAGGCATCCCCGAATACCGCCTGCCCAAGAAAATGCTGGACTGGGAGATCGAGGTGATCAAGAAACCCGGGATCGACATAAAGCTTAACACCCCCGTAAACGATATCCAAGCTCTGTTTGAGGACGGGTATCAGGCGGTCTTCATCGCAACAGGCGCACACAAAGGCGATAAGATGGGTATACCCGGCGAAGAGCTTGACGGAGTTTATGACGCCATCGATTTCTTGAGAGAGGCGAACCTGGGCAGGGA
>PWRA01000030.1 GCA_003556385.1 Dehalococcoidia bacterium
GGCAGATTCTGGGCAGACCGCGACGAGCTTCCCAAGCCTGTGGCAATGGTGCTGGAACCGAGCATTCTGCCACAGGAGGCAGAGGCCATCTTGACCGCCATCAACGAGTGCATCTCTTCTGGACTACCTGTTTACTATTCCTTTGGAGCCGCTGCCAACGCCATCAACCTGGTGCTAAGCCACGCCGAGCACCTGTCCGAGACAGCGTGAGGTCTCAAGTGGCGCTTTCCCAGTGCAGATCGAGCTACCGGGGTCGGACCTTCATCCAGTGTTCACAGTTCGGAGATTAAGGTGGGTACACCACGGACTTACCAGACGCGGGGCATCGTCCTCAAGCAGACCAAGCTGGGCGAGTTCGACAAGATCATCACCATTTACACCCGGGAGTTCGGCAAGGTAAAGGCGGTGGCCAAGGGAGCGTGTCGTCCCAAGAGCAAACTGGGCGGCAATGTGGAACCATTGACGCACAGCCTGATGTTCCTGGCCAGAGGGCGCAATCTGGATATTGTCACCCAAAGCCAGACGATAGATGGCTTTCTGGCCCTGCGAGGCGATTTGTGGCGCATGGCCGGCGGCTTCTACGTCCTGGAGCTTATAGATGCCTTCACCGCTGAGGGCAGCGAGAGCCGACCTTCATTCGACCTGCTGCTCGAAGTCCTGGATCAGTTGAGCCAGCCTGAGGCCAACGAGGTTGCCCTGCGCTATTTTGAACTCCATCTGCTGCATCATCTCGGTTACCGTCCTCAATTGCGCCGATGTGTTAGCTGTGACTCTTCCCTCAGACCGGTGGTCAACTTCTTCTGCCCGGATAAGGGCGGAATTCTCTGCCCTGGCTGTGACCGCGAAGAACACGCGCAACAAGAGAGCACCGAGCCAGACTCAATCAGATCTTCCTTTTTGCTCTCGGTCGAGGCTCTGAAGGTCCTTCGCTTGTGGCAAAGCTGTGACTATGCTACGGCCGTGCGGGTCAGGTTGAAACCGGACCTGTCACGGGAACTGGAGCGCGTGCTGCACGAATACATACGGCATATTGTGCAGCGCGAGATCAAGTCGTTCCTCTGGCTGAAGCAGGTAAGCGATCGGAACGCCACCCGGTCGGGGTAGCCACCACGGGCACTTGACAACCAATCTGGCGAGGTCTACAATCGCTGGGCGATTAGAGGCGCCGGGATGGCGCAGTAATGTGAATGAACAAAGCTCGGCATTCCGGGTCGACCGTCGAGTTTGTCTGCTCAGTTGAGCTAAGACTCCCTCTTCAGTGCCGACCAATCACTTCGCTGTAAGATTGGCAGTGTAATCCGCCATCAGAGAGGAACCATGTATATTGTTATAGCAGGCTTGAGTGACATAGGTAAGAACCTGGCGGAGCTCATGGTCAAAGAGGGGAACGAAGTAATGGTCATCGACCGTGACTTCGCCAGGAGCACCGAGATGGCAGAGGGTTCTGACGTCATGGTGATCACGGGGGATGCCAGCCAGAAAGCTGTCCTCGAGGAGGCCAGAGTTAGATACGCACAGGCCTTCGTGGCCGCCGCCGGCGATGATTCGGAAAACCTGATGCTCTGTATGCTGGCAAAAGAGCTAGGCGCAAGGACGGTGGTTTCTCTGGTAGACGAGAGCGAGCACGAGGAAGCATTCAGGCAGGCAGGAGTAACCTTCCAGGTTAACCCCGACATGGTAGCGGCCAGGCATATCTCGCGCATGATCTTGCAGCCTTACGTAAAGGACTTCCTATCCTGCGCCAGAAACGAGATTTTCGAGATTCAGGTCGAGAAGGGAATGAGATGCGTCGGACGGAGAGTCTCCGAGTTGTCAACTCCAAACGGCGTCAGGGTCCTGGTGGTACAGCGGGACGGCAGATACCTGAGTACGGACGACGTGATACGGCCCGACGACTGGCTGACCCTCATAGTCAACCAGGAATCCGCCAAGAAAGGGGCCGAGTTCATGGATAAATGGTTCTCCAAAGGGTAAGGCTAGCCCTTCACATCATCGGCACATTCCTCACCTTCTTCGCCCTCGCCTACCTGGTCCCTCTGCTGACGGCGTTCTACTATGGCGAGGACTGGCGGGGTTTCCTGTATTCGCTGCTAGCCACCTTGACCGTCGGACTGGCCCTCCAGTTCGGTCTCAGAACGGACAGGGCCATAGAACGTCCCGACGGGTTCATCATAGTCGCCTTCACCTGGCTGCTCATCCCGCTCTTCGGGACGTTGCCTTACATGTTACCACCCGTGGGGTTGAGTTTTGTCAATGCCCTTTTCGAGGCCATGTCGGGCTTCACCACCACCGGGGCTACCATACTGGAGGTAGTGGAAGAACTACCGAGGAGTGCCGTGTTATGGCGTAGCCTTACGCAATGGCTGGGAGGGATGGGCGTGATCGCCATCTTCATTGCTATATTGCCAAGGTTGGCCGTGGGAGGGTCACAGCTCTTTGACCGTGAGTTTCCGGACCCCTTACCTGAGAAACTGCGGCCCCGGTTCAGGTCCACGGCGAGAGTTCTCTGGTCGATCTATGCGGGCTTCACTGCCGCTCAGATAGCACTCCTCTATTTCCTGGCCAGACTGCCCCTGTTCGACTCTATCTGTGTCTCCTTCTCCACCATGCCCACTGGTGGGTTCACGCCGCACACGGAGAGCATAGGTTTCTACGGCAATCCAGTGGCAGAGTGGATCATCATGGGCTTCATGTTCCTGGCGGGTACCCGGTTTATCGTTCACTATCACCTGCTGCGGGGAAACCCCAGGGTGCTCAAAGGCGAGGAGTTCAGGCTGTACGTGATCATCCTGGCCGCAGCTATCGGCCTTCTGATACTTGCGCAGGGGCTCAGTTCGTACAGAGAAGGCTTCTTTCAGGCCATCTCGATCATGACCACTACAGGCTTCGTGACAACCGATTTCGCACAATGGAGCTCAGGAGCCCGAATGTTGCTTCTGGCCCTGATGTTCATCGGAGCCTGCGGCGGCTCCACCGGCGGAGGGATGAAAGTGATGCGGGCTCTAACCCTGATAAAGCAAGCGGGCGGGATGATGACGAAGGCCATTTCTCCCAAAGCTGTGGTCCCGCTGAAACTCGACCACAGACCGGTCCCCGAGGCGATCGTCCGTGACATTATCTCCTTCGTTTTCCTCTACATTCTGATCGCCGTGCTCGCTTCGATAGCGCTTGGTTTCCTGGGACTAGGCCTCGAGGAAGCAACATCAGCAGTAGCTGCCAGCCTGGGAAACGTGGGGCCCGGTCTGGGCGGCGTCGGTCCGGCTTCGAATTATGCCTGGCTGCCTGGTGCGGCCAAGGTGATCCTGATCCTCCTGATGTGGGTGGGCAGGCTGGAGTTCTTTGCCGTGTTCATGATCTTCTTCCCCCGTGTCTGGAAGGCATGAGAACCAGTTCGGGATACCATTCATCGCGACGAGAAGTTTCGAACCCTGGCGCATGATGTGCGGAATCCCGGAGCAGGCTATAGCCTGGCTTTCAGCTTCCGGTATGTGGCAGTAAGGGCTTCAGGCAAGACTTTGGTGTCCGACAACACAGGCATGAAGTTGGTGTCGCCTCCCCACCTGGGCACTATATGAGTATGGAGGTGCTCTGCTATCCCCGCGCCGGCCGCCCTCCCCAGGTTCAAGCCGATGTTGAATCCGGCCGGCTCCATAACCTCTCTCAGAAGCCCCAGTCCCTTCTTGATGATGCGGAAGTGTTCCATGGCTTCCTCCTCCTCTAGCTCGTGTAAGTCAGCCGTATGACGATAAGGGGCGACCATCAGATGCCCCGGGTTGTAGGGGAAGGCATTGAGGATTATGAAGTTGTGTTCACCCCGATAGAGGATGAGATTCGCCTCGTCGTTGTCCTCCCCTGGTTTCCGGCACAGGATACAGCCGCTCTCGGGGGTCATCCGTAGATACTCGATCCGCCACGGGGCCCAGAGGTGTTCCATTCAGCCTATATAATATGCTCATTCGCGGTTAAGTGCAACGGCGTTGCCGTCCTGCCGGCAATCTGGTCCTGCGCAACGCGAGTTGACCGGGAGACCTGGCGCAGAATAGAATGGGGATGACATGCTGGAAGCCTTAACGGAGAAGCTCACAAGCGTATTCGACAAGCTCGGCAGGAAAGGCAGGCTGAGCGAGGGAGACATCGACGATGCGTTGCGCCAGGTGCGGATGGCGCTCCTGGAAGCGGACGTAAACTTCAAGGTAGTCAAGGAGTTCCTGTCCAGGGTGCGGGAGCGGGCCGTAGGTTCGGATGTACTGCGCAGCCTGACGCCGGCCCAGCAGATCATCAAGATCGTCAACGAGGAGCTAATAACCATCCTGGGCGGCCAGCCGGAGCGGTTGGCTTCGGTTGCAGGTCGACCGGCGGTCGTCCTGCTGGTCGGGCTTCAGGGCTCGGGCAAGACCACCACAGCGGTGAAGCTAGCCCTTCAGCTGAAACAGCAGGGACAACGTCCGCTGCTGGTAGCCGCGGACACCCGCCGCCCTGCTGCTATTCAGCAGCTGAAGCTGCTGGGTGAGCAGAACGGCGTTCCCGTGTATAGTGAGGACGCCACTACAGCCGCGCCCGCGATCTGCCGGCATGCCCTCAAGCAAGCCGAAGAACAGGGATCGACCTGGGTGATCGTGGATACACAGGGACGCCTGCATATAGACGAAGACATGATGCAGGAACTGGCGGAGACCAAGTCCGTGGTGCAGCCTCCGGAGGTCTTGCTTACTGTGGATGCTATGATCGGGCAGGATGCGGTAAGGGTGGCGCAGGAGTTCCACGACCGCATCGGGCTCACCGGGCTCATCCTCACCAAGATGGATGGGGATGCCAGGGGTGGGGCCGCCCTTTCCATCAGATTCGTCACCGGGGTGCCCATCAAATACCTGGGCACGGGTGAGAAGATGGAAGCTCTGGAGGTATTCCATCCTGATCGTCTGGCCTCACGCATTCTGGGCATGGGGGACATGCTCACACTCATCGAGCGGGCCGAGACGGCCTTCGACGAACAGCAGGTTAAGAAGCTGGAAGAGAAGATGCGCGGCGGAAGGTTTGACCTTGAGGACCTTCTGGGTCAAATGCGTCAGATCCACAAGATGGGTTCTTTGGGGCGCATGGCTGAGATGATACCGGGTTTCTCGAAGATCGCTCCCCGTCTGCCGGATGGTGACGGAGAGGCGCAGCTAAAGAAGATAGAAGCGATCATCCTGTCTATGACTCACGAAGAAAGGCGCAATCCCGCGATAATCGACGGCCGCCGTCGCAGCCGTATCGCGAGGGGGAGCGGCACCAGTCCGAGAGATGTCAACCAGCTCCTCAATCAGTTTCGGCACATACAGAAGATCACCAAGTCCCTAACCCGGGGCAAGCTGCCCAAGAATCTGGGGGCGATGTTCGACATGCCGACGCGGTGAGATCAGTCCAGGTAGCCTTTGAGCTTCCGGCTGCGGGTGGGATGACGCAGTTTCCGCAGCGCCTTACCCTCGATCTGCCGTATTCTCTCCCGGGTGACGTTGAACTCTCTGCCCACCTCTTCCAGGGTCCGCGTATGTCCGTCCTTCAGGCCGAACCTGAGCTGCAGCACCTTTTTCTCACGGTCGGTGAGCTCATTGAGCACCCTGTCTATCTGCTCCTTGAGCAGTTGCCGCGAAGTGGCCTCGGTGGGCGCAAGGCTACCGTGGTCCTCAACGAAGTCGCCTAACCGACTATCGGCATCCTCGCCAATGGGCGTGTCCAGAGATATGGGCTCGCGGAAGAACAATGCCATAACCCCCTCCACCTTTTCTGGAGGCATATTCAGCCGGCCCCCGATCTCATCGTACGTCGGTTCCCGTCCCAACTCCTGGATCAACTGGCGTGTCGTCCGCAGCAGCTTGTTGATCGTTTCCACCATGTGTACTGGAATACGAATGGTACGCGACTGATCGGCTATAGACCTACTAATGCCCTGCCTGATCCACCAGGTGGCATAGGTGCTGAACTTGTAGCCTTTTCTATACTGAAACTTATCCACCGCACGGATGAGGCCGATGTTACCCTCCTGGATAAGCTCGAGAAGAGACATGCCATGGCCGATGTACTTCTTCGCTATGCTCACTACGAGGCGCAGGTTCGCTTCGGTGAGATGCCTTTCCGATGCCTTTGCCTCCGCCTTCATCTGCTCGAAGTAAGCCCTGAACTCGCCGCTATGGGACTCCAGTTCAGAGAGAAAGCTGTCGTTGGTCAGAAGGTCTTTGAGGTCCTGCCACGAAGCATCGTCCCTCTCCAGCATAGCCAGCAACTGCGGGGGCAACAGCTGACTTGTGATCGAAGCATTTACTACGGCCTCCTCCGCGGCAGTCGTTCCCTTGTCTATTGCCTTGGCGACCGCCGTTATCAGAGACGGGTCTATCACGTCGTCGACAGCCGAGCGAAAGTCGGGGTTCTGGATCGTGTCTACCACGCTCCTGGAGGTATCCATGCCGTTATGCTCCTGGATCGACTGAATAACGGGATGCACTCTGCATAACTGAGCAAGCACCTGGGTAACCATCTCAACCGACGACGGATATTTCTTGTGTTTCTTGAAATGGTTCTCTTCAATGCGTTCCAGGTACCGGCCCAGCTCTATCTTCCGACATAGCAGCTTCTCTTCGTGCACGTTAAGGAGCGGCACCCTGCCGATCTCCTGAAGATACATACGGGCCGAGTCATCAGTTACCTCGAGGTCACCCAGTGGCGTTGCAGGCTTGGCTTCGTCGGCGTCCTCAGGAAACAGTGCCTCAAATCCGTCCTTCTCTTCGACTTCGCCGCTCAGGGTCCCGGTGTCCTCGCCGTCAGCCTCCTCACCGAGCATACTCTCAGCCAACGCCTCATCACCGTCCAGGTTTATGTCTTCTCTTTTCATTGATTCCACAGTTTTCTCCCCTTCTTGATGAAGACCTCTTGCAGTCGTTGTCCCGAGTGTATCCCCTGCTCCTCTAGCTTAGACAATTCTGAGCTTGTTCCACCCCTCTCCCTCTCGACCTCAAGTATTGTTTGCTTCTCGGTTTCCGATTTCCGGAAAGACCTTTCCTGTAGACGGAGTATGCAATCGGCCAGGTCACGTTGGCGCGCTCCCTCACTGTCCCTAATAGCAGGCGGAAAGGTCTTTCCGACCAGAGAGTATAGGTGCTCCTGGAGACTGGCGTCAAATCCGCTCTCCAGTTCTGCCATGCCGGAGTAATGCTGCCACCTGTCGAAGACCTCGCGGTTCTCCGTGCATTCGAAGTGCTCTGGTGATAGCTCCTGGGCCGCCGAGCGGAGCTCCGGATACTGAAGAAGCAGGGCCAGGCAGTATTCCTCCAGAGGACTGGACACGAGCCGGCGGGCAAGGCGGGTCTGTTCCGTGGCCCGGGCGGGCCGACGTCTCTTGCTCTCGGCCCTCAGCTTCTCCAGGGCAGCCTGCACATCGGGGACCTTGATCTTCACCGCACGGGCCAGCTTCTCAGCGTAATGATACCTCTGTGCCGGGTCTCTAATCTCCAGAAGAGACGGCAGGAGTTTCTGCACGGCCAGCGACTTGTCTTTGGCTCTGGTGATATCGACCTTGCTCGTCACCGACTGGAAGACGAAGTCCAGTATGGGCATCGGCTGTTCCACCAGCTTCGCCCAGAGACCCGCATTCTCCCTTATCACTTCGTCCGGGTCTTTGCCCGAAGGCAACACAATGACCTCTGCTTCTGCGTCGGAGTGGGACAGTATTGCCCTCCCGCGCAGAGTAGCCTCTTCTCCCGCTAGATCGGCATCAAGAGCCAGCGTGATCCTGCCTGTTAGCCCTCGGACAGCCGCCACCTGCTTCTCGGTCAAAGCGGTGCCCATCGACCCCACTACATTCTGCCAGCCGTGCTGGTGAGCAGCCAGAACGTCCGTATAGCCTTCCACGATTATCACCGCGTTCCGCTTTCTGATCGCAGACCTGGCTCTATCAATGCCGTAGAGACCGCTGCTCTTATCGAAGACGGGTGTCTGAGGCGAGTTTATGTACTTGGGCAGGGAATCATCCAGGGCCCTGGCCCCGAAACCGGTGATTCGGCCCCGCACATCGCATATAGGAAAGATGAGCCGGTTGCGAAAGCGATCGTAACTACCTCCTTCGTCCCGTTCGATGACCAGACCCGCTTCTAACAGTTCCTTCTCGCTATATCCCTTCTCCAGCAGATAGCTCTTCACTGTTTCCCAGGCGTCAGGGCTGAAGCCGAGACGGAACTCCTTAATGGTCTCGGGCATAACGCCTCTCCCGGCCAGATAGTCCCTGGCAGCCTGGCCCGCTTTGGCATTCATAAGCAGGTGGTGGTAGTATTCAGCAGCTGCCTCGTTAATCTGAAACAGCTTTTCCTTCTCTTCGTCCGCGGCCTTATCCGAAGCCTGCGGAGGACTCAAAGCAACGCCCGCCCTTTCAGCCAGCAGGCGAAGCGCCTCCCCGAACTCGACGCCCTCCTTCTTCATGACGAAAGAGAAGATATCGCCGCCGGTCCCACAGGCACCGAAGCAGTGCCACGTTTGCTGCTCAGTAAAGACGAAGAAGGAAGGGTGCTTCTCGCTGTGGAAGGGACACAGGCCTTTGTGGCTACGCCCCGACTTCTGGAGGCTAACGTACTCGGACACGAGCTCCATTATGTCCAGTCGCTGCTTCACCTCCCTGATTGCGCTCATTGTGCTATTGCCTCGGCTAATCTTAGGGCGTACTGGTCGGTCATACCGGCGATGTAATCAACAACCCTCGACTCCCTGTCATCCGGTACACCGGGAAACTCGGGCGGTAGCTCATCCTCATGGGTGAGAAAATGGGCATACAGCAGATGCAGCACGCGTACTGCCTTTATCGCGTCGTCTTTCGCCACGCTGGGCTTGTACACCCTGTCGAACAGAAACTCGCGAAGTATGCCCGCCGCGCCAAGGACCTCCGGGCCCATTCGTATAACGGGCCTAACCCGGTTACCATTGCCACCGAGCGGCCACGAGCAGGA
>PWRA01000004.1 GCA_003556385.1 Dehalococcoidia bacterium
CAGGCTCTGGTTATCCACCTCGGCTACCGACACCTTATACCTGTTCTGTACTCGCGTGATGAGAGACTGGAGCACCTGCCTCTTACCCTTCCGCGACTGGTTCTCGGGAAGGCGAAGCTCAACTCGGCAGACACTGACTTTCATTGCTCGTTTGCGCCGGCGGGTCGCTGTCGGATAACGATTACATTATAGTCGTTTTCCAGGGCAGAGGGAAGTGGAGGCGGGTGCAATTGTTCATGTGTATCTCCGGCCGGGTGCTAGGTTGACGGTCTGCAGCCGACGATTCCCGCGGAGGAGGCGAGGATGGGTCTTGTCGCTGCGTTGATAGGTAGGGTGGGGCGTATCATCGCGCCCCACCCCCAAACCCGAGCAACGGCGGTTACAGCCCTTTGTCAACTATGTACATCGCGAGGTCGGCCAGACGACAGCTATAGGCCCACTCGTTATCGTACCAGGCCAGCACCTTTACGAAGTTGCCGTCAATGACCATGGTGCTCTGGGCATCGAAGATGGCACTGGCCGGATTGCCCTTGAAGTCCGAACTCACCAGCGGCTCGTCACAATACTCGACTATACCTTTGAGGTCTCCACCGGCGGCCTTGCGAAAGGCGTCGTTGACCTCTTCAGCGCTTGCTTTCTTGTTCAAATCAGCAACGAAGTCCACTATAGACACCACCGCGGTAGGCACCCTCATGGCGATACCGTGCAATTTCCCCTGAAGCTCCGGAATAACTATGCCCACAACCTTGGCGGCGCCTGTCGTGGTGGGGATGATGTTGATGGCAGCGGCTCTTGCGCGCCGCAGATCGCTGTGAAACACATCGAGTATCTTCTGGTCGTTGGTGTAGGCGTGGACGGTGGTCATCAAGCCGTGAGCGACCCCGAAATGCTGGTGCAGGACCTTGACCACCGGGGCAATGCAGTTGGTGGTGCAGGAGCCGTTGGATATGATCCTGTGCTGGGCCGGGTCGTATTGCCCCTCATTGACGCCTAGGACGATCGTTGCGTCTTCTTCCTTGGCCGGTGCAGAGATGATAACTTTCCTGGTACCGCCTTCCAGATGCGCAGCAGCCTTGCTCGCCTGCGTGAAGAGCCCTGTGGACTCAATGACAATGTCCGCTCCGTATTCTCGCCAGGGAATCTGTGCCGGGTCACGCTCAGCCAGGACCCTTATCTCTTTGCCGTCCACTATGATGCGATCTTCATTAGCCTCGACCTTGCCCGGGTAGACGCCGTAGTTGCTGTCATACTTGAAGAGATGGGCGTTGGTTGCGGCATCCGTGAGGTCATTCAGCGCAGTCACCTCCAGCTTGCCGGCCCCACGCTCGATGATGGCCTTTAGAGCCAGCCTACCGATCCGCCCGAAGCCGTTGATTCCTATCTTTGTTGCCATTGTCTTCTCCTCCTTCCTCTGTTGATCTACTTGGCTCTTACTTGTACTGTTACTGTCACTGTCACCTCCTCCCTTCATGTCTATCTGATCGTGGTCCGCTGCTCAGGGCCGTCGTTCTGAGGTTGCTCCCGTGGTGGCTGAGCGTCCACACTGGCTCATACACCATTTGCTAGTCCTTGGCTATGTACAGAGAGGCGCCATCCATGTCCACGTTGGCCACCCTGTCTTCCTGCGTCATGAGCTTCAGATGAGCGATGGTCTCGGTGACAGCCATTCGCCTGTCCCAGACCGCCAGGTCCTGGAAGGCGGCGTTTCTGCCGGCCGCGTTCCAGGGGATGTCTGCAGCTACTGCGTAAGCCGTCTTCAACCCGCTACTAAGAGACTTCATGATCGCTCGTTTCCTCTCTTCATGGTGCTGCAGTATCTGGTCTACTCTCAGGCCAAGGGCATTGAACACCGGCCCATGCCCTGGCAGGGCGAAGTGGACCTTAAGGCGCGCCACCTTCTGGAGCGAGGATACGTAGTCCCCGAGCGGGTTATCCCCGGAGTGGGGGTTGAAGCTGACATGCGGAGTGGTGTCGAACAGAACATGGTCGCCGGTGAGGATGAACTTCCTGCTTCGTTCGAATAGGCAGATGTGGCCCGGTGAGTGTCCCGGCGTCCATAACACCTCCAACTCGAAGGAGCCGTTGGAGACCGTGTCCCCATCCTCCAGCTTCACCTCCGGCACTTCCGTGGTTACGTACTTGTTCATCCAGAGCGAGGCCTCTTTCAACTGCGGCAGGTCATCTTCGGGAGCGCCGTTCCGTCGCAGCACATCTTCTATCTTCTTCAGCAGGCCGGCGAAATCCTCGTACCTGGGGAAGATGAGGTTCGCATCGATACTGTGGATCGCTACTTCGGAACCGCAGATCTGTTTCACCTTGGTTGACAGGCCGTAATGGTCGGGATGTATATGGGTGATGACTAGTTTTCTTATGTCACGGAGTTTGAGCCCGGCACCCTTTATTCCTTCCTGGAGTGCCCAGAGAGCCTCGTGGCTATCCCATCCGCTATCGACTAGTATGTGGCCGTCATCGCCCTCAAGGACATAGACGTTAGTATCCCAGGCTATCCCGCTTGGAGAGGGGATCTTTATCTGATGCACGCCATCCAGTACCCGCATCACCGCATGCCCTCCAGGTTATACAGCACCCTTCTGCCCGGGTACTCGGCGGCCCCTCCCAGTTCATCCTCTATCCTGAGGAGTCGATTGTACTTGGCCAGTCTCTCGCTCCGACAAGGTGCGCCGGCCTTGATGAATCCGGCCCGGCTGGCTACCGCCAGGTCGGCAATGGTAGTATCCTCGGTCTCTCCTGATCGATGACTGACGACGGCCATCCAGTCGGCTTGCTGTGCCCCCTCAATAACGGCCAGCGTCTCGCTCAGCGTGCCTATTTGATTGGGCTTGACCAGGATCGAGTTGGAGGCCTTTCGCGCAATGCCGTCTTGCAGGCGCTGCATGTTGGTAGCATAAAGATCGTCGCCGACAATCTGAATGCGCCTTCCTATCTGAGCGGTGAGAGACAGCCACCCCGTCCAATCATCTTCATCCAGGCCATCCTCGATGCTGATGACGGGATAATCCGAGACCAACCGGACGTAGTAGTCGACCATTTCTGCGGAACTGAAGGTAACGCCTTCTCGATCGAGGACGTATTTCCCATCACGGTAGAAACTGCTGGCAGCCGGGTCGAGCGCCATGCACAGGTCGTGTCCGGCCCCGTAGCCTGCTATGTCAATGGCCGCCAGTATCAGCTCCAGGGCCTCTCTGTTGGAGGCAAGCTGAGGAGCAAAACCGCCCTCGTCACCGACGTTGGTGTTTGCTCCCCTGTCCTCAAGCACCTTGCGTAGAGCGTGGTACACTTCGCTGCTTATTCGCATGGCCTCACTGAAGCTGGAGGCGCCCAGTGGTACTATCATGAATTCCTGGAAGTCCGTAGAGCCCGGGGCATGCTTGCCGCCGTTGATTATATTCAGCATGGGGATGGGCAACAGGTTGGCCTCCCGGTCCGCCACATGACGGTACAACGGAGTCTGCCAGAAGGCGGCCGCGGCCTTGGCCACTGCAAGGGACGTCCCCAGAATGGCATTGGCCCCCAGCCTGGCCTTGTTGGGAGTGCCGTCGAGTTCGATCAGCCGTTTGTCGATCGCTGCCTGCTCTGAGGCCGACATGCCGGTGATCGCCGAGGCGATCTCGGTATTGACATGCTCTACGGCTTTGAGAACCCCCAGCCCGCGGTACTTGCTCTTATAACCGTCACGAAGCTCGACAGCCTCATACTTGCCGGTGCTCGCTCCCGAAGGAACCGCAGCAATGCCCACGGCGCCGTCGATCAACACCACCTCCACCTCTACGGTGGGATTTCCTCGAGAATCGAGAATCTGCCTGGCCCTTACTCGTTCTATGTTGGCCATTGTCGTCCCCTTTCTCACTCACAGCAGGCTGCCGGAAGCGGCCTTGTTCTGTTCATCGCCCTTGACCAGGAAGATGGCTTTTTCCACCGCCTCTGTGGCGCTTCCGACCCTGATTATCGAACGGTCCTCCCGCCTGTTACGTGATAGCGACCAGGTACCCAGTCCGATTACCGGAATGCCCCTTCTCAGTGCGTAGGCGATCTCGCTCAGCGTTCCATAGCCGCCGCCGATAGAGATTACGGCCTGCGCGGACTTCACGACCACTGCGTTCCGTGCCTCGCCCATGCCGGTAACCACGCGAACATCGACCCAGGGGTTAGCGGCGCCGGGATCATCCCCGGGCAGGATGCCGACTGTCGTCCCGTCTTTCTTCTTGGCTCCTCTGCAAACAGCTTCCATCACGCCGCACAGGCCGCCGCAGATGATAGTGGCACCTCGCTCGGCCAGCAGTTCACCCACAGTCTGTGCCAGCCTTGCTTCGTCCGCAGTACAGGCTGAGTCCCCTATGACAGCGATGTTCATTTCTCAACGGACCTGCAGATTATACTATACTAACAGCTAAGGGCTTGAAATGGAATATTTCGAAGCTAGTTGAACCTGTTCATCGCGCTCGCGATGCCTTCTCTGAGGAAGCAATCAATGGCCTCAGCCACCGCCGCAATGTAGGGCCTGATCAGTCTTTCTTCCTGAGGTGAAAAGCTGCTGAGGACATGGTCGACCACGCCGTCGTCGCCGGCGGGTGGTCCTTCTATCCTGGGTCGTCCTATGCCCACCCTGATGCGCGGGACATCCTCGCTCCCTATTGCCTCGATAATGGAGTTCATCCCTCTATGCCCCCCCGCGCCTCCACCGGCTCGCAGGCGGATCTTGCCCACGGGCAGGTCGAGGTCGTCATAGATGACAAGCAGTCCGCTCAGCGGGGTATCGTATTTGCTCACGAGGCAGGCCACTGACTTGCCGCTGAGGTTCATGAAGGTCGTTGGCTTGGCCAGTAGCACCTTCTCGCCCCCCCCTTCGCCGGCGCCTACACGGGCCCGGCACTGCTTGCGGTCGAAGCAGATGGAGTGCAGCCGGGCGAAGTGATTCAGACAGCGGAACCCAACGTTATGGCGATTGCCAGCGTAGACCCGGCCCGGATTACCCAAACCGACTATTAGGTTCACTTGATTTGGCGGACACCTTCCCCGAGCGGCAACGCCAGAAGGCCGATGCCAGCTGTTCTCCACGGGGTCACAGCTTGCCCCTGACCAATGTTATCATATCTACGCTCGCGTGTGCTTCGCCGTTGCGCTTACGACGTGGCCAGGAGCGATAGTGGGCCAGGGTGCACAGTGCGCCCTCTTTTTTTTGCCGGCGGATATCTGGTAGACTCAGGGCGAAAGGAGGCCTGATGGAGACAAAGGAATGGCTTAAGGCTGCCCTTGAGAACCTGAGCCGGGACGGTGTCGACTACGCCGATGCACGTCATCTTGACCGTGAGAGTGAGAGCATCACAGTGCGAAACGAGCAGGTGGCGGGTCTGTCGCGGAAGAGCGACTCGGGGTTCGGCATCCGGGTTCTGTATAAGGGCTCATGGGGCTTCGCTGCGTCAGCCCGGCTTACCGAAGCCAGTGTCATGGATACTGCCAACCGTGCGCTGGAGGTTGCCAGGGCTAGCTATCTTACCCAGCGTGAAGCGGTTAAGCTGGACGGTTCCCAGCCGCAGCGTGGGAGCTACAAGAGCGATTTTGAGGTCGACCCCTTCACCGTGCCCCTGGACAAGAAATTGGGACTCCTGTTCGGGGCACTCAAGGTATTGAGGCAGGACAAGCGGATCGGTGTGGCCGAGGGATCAATGAGCTTCTTCCGGACGGACAAGCTCTTCCTGAGCACGGAGGGTGCTGAGATAATGCAGAGTATCATGGAGAGCGGTGCTGGCATCTCGGCCACAGCGATGGAAGACGGCGAGCTTCAGAGGCGATCGTATCCTGATAGCCATGGCGGAGATTGTCTGGCTCGGGGCTATGAGTTCATCGAATCGCTCAGGCTGGTTGAGAACGCCGAGTCAACGCGAGAAGAAGCGCTGGCCCTTCTGTCTGCGGAGCCCTGTCCGGCGGATACGACCGACCTGATAATCACCTCTTCACAGCTGGGCCTTCAAATACACGAGTCGTGTGGACATCCTACAGAACTCGATCGTGCCCTGGGAACGGAGATCAGCTATGCCGGCGGGAGTTTCTTGACGCTGGATAAGCTGGGCAAGTTCCGCTACGGCTCAAAGATCGTCAATCTCTACGGCGACGCTACCATTCCCGGTTCGATCGGTTCCTTTGGCTACGACGACGAAGGGGTGCCGGCTCAGCGATTTCCCATCATCAAGGCGGGAATCTTCGTCGGTTATCTTACTTCGCGGGAGACGGCTCCGATCGTGGGCGGGCAAAGCACTGGCGCTATGCGGGCCCAGGGCTGGAATCACATCCCTCTAATCAGGATGGTCAATATCAATCTGGAGCCCGGGGAGGAGGACCTCTCACTCGATGATCTAGTGGCAGACACCAAGGATGGCATTCTTGTCGCAACCAACAAATCTTGGTCGATCGATGACCTGAGGTTGAACTTCCAGTTCGGGTGTGAGATCGGCTGGGAGATTAAGAATGGCAAGCGTGTACGGATGCTGAAGAATCCGGTGTACACAGGGATCACACCCCAGTTTTGGAACTCGTGCGACGCAATCTGCGGCAGAAGCGAGTGGCGACTCTGGGGACTCCCGAACTGTGGCAAAGGGGAGCCGCCTCAGACCATGCATGTTGGTCATGGAACGGCACCGGCCAGGTTTAGAAATACCGAAGTGGGGGTTAAGAAATGATAGGCGAAGAGCAATTATTGGGGCTGTTGAAGCGCGTTGTCAGTCGTTCACCGGCGGAGCGGACGGAACTGGTCTGCATGGGTGGCAGGAGTGGACTCACCCGCTACACGAAATCGGCAATCCATCAGAATGTCATTGAGGAAGACACCAGCGTGTACGTGCGGGTAGCTGAGGGGAAGCGGTTGGGGGTCGTCACGGTCAACAGGATGGAAGAGGAGGAACTGGTGCAGGCAGCGGCCCGGGCGGTGGAAGTGGCACGGCACCAGCCCGAGAATCCTTACTTCGAGGACTTCCCTCAGCCAGCGCAGTATCAGAAGACGAACACCTATTTCGAGGCCACGGCGGAGTTTACACCGACCGCTCGAGCGGAGACGATGAAGAAGATATTCGCTCAGTCTGACCGCCTGGGATTTGAGGTAGCCGGGGCGTTTTCCAGCGGCGAGGCCGAGATCGCAGTGCTGAACTCGAACGGCCTTTCCGCTTACCAGCCGCTCACCCATGCTCAGATCACGATTGTGCCGGTCTCCGAGCACGGGATGAGTCGCTCCAGTGCCTTTTCTCACGACGTGAGTACGATCGACTTTGAAGGGCTTGCCGCCAGAGGACTCGAGCGATGTGCTCTGAACAAGGATCAACAGGAGATACCTGTGGGGCAGATGGATGTGATACTGGAGCCAAGCTGCCTTGCCGATGTGATAATGTGGCTCAGCATGATCGCGTTCGGTTCGAGCTCATTCATCGAGGGGCGAAGCTTCCTGGCCGGCAAGCTTGGAGAGCAATCGATGGGTGATAACATCACCATATACGACAGTATCGTCGAACCCGAGGCGCAGGGACTTCCCTTTGACTTTCAGGGCTTTCCCAAGCAGAAGGTGGTTTTGATCGAGCGCGGGATAAATCGCGGCGTCGTTTTCGACACGATGAGCGCCAACCAGGCCAAGACCAAGCCGACAGGTCACGGCTTGCCGCCGGGCATGCCGCACGGCGCTATACCGTGGAACGTCTGCCTTGAGCCGGGCGATTCGTCACTTGAGGAGATGATATCCTCGTGTCGGCGCGGCCTCCTGGTCACCAACTTCCACTACGTGAACGGCTTTCTCGCTCCCAAGAATGCACTGATGACGGGTATGACCCGGTACGGCACGTTCCTGGTCGAGGACGGCAAGATAAGACATGCAGTGAAGAACCTGCGCTGGACCGAGAGCATGCTGCGGGCCTTCTCCAACGTGCAGGCGATATCCAGGGAGCGAGAGGTCATCAGCGACGAGGGAGGCTCGTTTGCCTTGATGCCTGCCGTCTATGTGAAGGACTTCACCTTCACCGGTGTTCAGAAGGAGGAGTCGGAGTAGTTCCTCGCCGACTGTGTCGGCGCCGAATCGTCGAGTGTAGATTTATGCGGGTCGGCCGCCCGGGCTGATGTCCGTGCGGCCGGCCCGCCTCCATTCGGGTGCCACGCTAGCCGGACTGCTGGTCATACGGGTGCGCCCTGCTGCCAGTCCGTACGGCCCAACCGGTAGATATAGTGGTGCACGGTAGTGGTGTAATCGTGCATGGACTCGGGAAACCGGTGAACATCCTCGCCGACGCGCACCGCACCCACAGCCTCCTGCATCTTGATCGAGGCTATGTTGTTCACGTTGGGTGTTGCCTGTACCGTCGCGCACTCGGTGTGCGTGAACTGGTAGTCAACGAGCCCCCGCCAGATCTCGACGCCGTACTTGTGTCCCCAAAACCGTGGTAGCAGCTTGACGTCAGGCTCGGCTATACCGTTCTGATCTGGGCGGGAGAGCTTGCATTCGCCTATGCCCTCGCCGGTGTTCTTCAGTTGCACCACGAGTATTCGCTCAAACTCAGATTCCCCCTGTCTCGACAGCCTGTCCTTCAGCTTATCACGTGTCAAGGACAGTCCTTTCGGGAACCCCACGTTCCGCATCACCCGCGGGTCGGTCCACAGGGCGTAGAAGAGGTCGACATCATCTTCCTCTGCGGCTCTGACCACTAGTCGCTCTGTCTCGAAGATCACCGCGTGTCCTGAAGGCGTGATACAGTCCTCGGGGATCATCATTGCGGCATCTCTCAACGATTACTCAGTTCTCTCATGCTACGCCCCCATTGTACTGGCTCACTCCCTTACGGACAAATCGGCTCCAGGGGGTCTCAGGATGTGCCCGGACCTCTACCGATCTGTTCGAAC
>PWRA01000085.1 GCA_003556385.1 Dehalococcoidia bacterium
AGCATCCGGACCACGCAAGCAGTTGAGCCGCTCCCTCGCCATGTAACCCCAGACCGCCCAAATGCTATAATCAGTCCAAACTTCAGAAGGAGGCAATATGGCGTTCAAAACACGTGTGACCGAGCACTTCGGTATAGAGCACCCGATCATCCAGGGGGGGATGATGTGGATCTCCCGTGCGGAGCTGGTGGCCGCAGTATCGAACGCCGGAGGGCTCGGCATCCTCACGGCATTTACGTTCCCTGACCTTAAGGATCTCGCTGCCGAGATCAAGAAGACCAAAGAGCTTACCGACAGGCCGTTCGGAGTTAACATAACGCTGTTGCCCACCTTTCGCCCTGTGGATATCGATGGGTATTTCGATACCGTAATCGACTCCGGCGTGAAGATTGTGGAGACGGCCGGCAGAAGCCCGGAGCCGTATATGGAACGCCTCAAGGCAGCGGAAGTGAAGGTGATACATAAGTGCACTGCGGTTCGCTTCGCCCGCACGGCCCAGCGACTAGGCTGTGATGCCGTAAGCATCGACGGTTTCGAGTGTGCCGGCCACCCCGGTGAGGAGGACGTTACCTCACTCGTCCTGATTCCACTGACGGTCGACGCTGTGGAAATACCCGTCATTGCCTCGGGAGGATTTGGTGATGGACGCGGACTCATAGCTGCGCTGGCACTGGGTGCAGAAGCAGTCAATATGGGGACCCGCTTCATGGCGACACAGGAGGCGGCCGGGCATGCCAGAGTCAAGGAACTGCTGATCACCGCATCGGAGCGTGACACGACGTTGCTGCTCCGTTCCTTCCGGAATACGATGAGGACGCTGAGGAACCCTACGGCTGAGCAGGTGCTGGAACTGGAGAAGAAGGGCGCCGACATACATGAACTCGAGTCGCTCATCAGCGGCAGAGCGGGTCTGGCACTACTCGAGTCGGGTGATGTGGAAAACGGGTTGCTCAGCGTGGGACAGGTAGTAGGGCTGGTTCGTGATGTCCCCACGGTCAAGGAGCTGGTAGACAGGATGGTTAGGGAAGCGGTAGAGGTCACATCCAGCTTTTCGGGTAGCGGCGTATTCAGGCCCCTGCGCAAGCCGGCCGAAGCCGGCAAATAGAGGGCAGGCCGGGAAACCTGCCCGGAGGCCCGGTCGGGGCGTGGCCGGCGGCGTCGGGAAGACCACGGCCGCAGATGGAGAAGAGCGGCTGAGACGTGGCTGTTTGGTACTGCCTAGAACAGCTTCGTACTGACCTCAACTCCATCGGTGGTCACGTCGATGTACTCGCTCGTGTATCTACCTGAGTTCCTCACATACTCCAGATAATCATGCATCTCGTGCGCGTACATCTTGACGTTATCGGCAAAAACGACGCCGCCACTACTCAGCTTGTTCTCCGAGAGCTTGAGATACTCCAGATACTTATCCTTTGCGGCATCGAGAAAAATCATGTCGAACGTAACGTTGATCTGAGGTAGCACGATGAGTGCGTCACCGACATGCACCTCAATCTTGTCAGTTAGGCCGGCTTCCCGTATGTTCGCCTCCGCCAACCTTGCCGACTCCGGGTCCACCTCTACCGTCACGACCCTGCCTTCATGGGGAAGATTCGAGGCTATGAGGATCGCCGAATAGCCGATAAGTGTCCCGACCTCCAGAACAGTGTTCACATCGAACCTCTTGACGGCGTCGACAAGGTGCTTACCCTTGACCGGTCCGATGATCGGTCTATTTGGGAGCCCTTCGATTCTCCGCAGGACAGTCTCGGCTTCCATCTTGTGTTGATTATAGCAGCGTGTCCATCAAATCGTCACAAAATCGCCGTCCGAAAAGTTACATATTCGTGACATTTCGGATGAGGCTAGTCTGGGCACTAACGCAGCGGATTCTGTGCCTGTTGACGGCAGTTCCTTTGGTCGATATCAGCGATACTGGAAGAGCCAGCGCAATGCGGCAGCATATAAAAGGCAAGACGGAGCTTCTGCCCGGCTCGTCAGGTCTTCCGGGTTACAGATCCCTACAGTTCGAGGTACCAGATAAGCATGACCTCGTGAGCAAGATTTGGTTCATTGTACGCATAGCAGTCGATCTCACCCAGCCTGCAACCCTGCCTGACATAGAAACGGCAGGCCGGCACATTGACATTCTGGGTCTCTATCTTCATCAGCCGGCAATTCCTGTGCCTGGACCACCTGGCTGCCTCGGCAAACACCGCCGTTCCTATCCCGGAACGACGGTGGGCCGGATGTACCCTGATGTCCCGCAGGACCGACATGTCTTCTCTTCCCCGGAGCATATGGACCTGGGCAGTGCGAAAAGCGACCGTCGCTCCGCCAACCGCAACACCTCCCTCACAGGCGACGAACAGTGCCCAGTTGGAGGTGTTGAACACTTCAAGCCAGCGCATCGGCCCTTCGCCCTTAGCCTCATCGTAGTCCTTTACATAGGGCGGCATCACCTCTTCCTCGCGAAGGGCAATACCTCCGAGGCCCTCGTTAAGCAGATCGACGGACAGTCTGGACTTCACCTCGAAGTCGATAGGCACTGTTGAGTAGGCCTCCAATGACTGGGTGTTTACAGGCAGAGTTAGAATCTCCATGTTACTCCTGCATTAGATCACTGTCAGTATCTTAGCATCTGTTCGGTTGGTTGGTGAACAAGGCGGCCCGATCAACCAATGTCCTCCCGGCCGCAAGGATTCCGGTGACGACCCGACTCCTGATTTAGCGGGGTATAGAGCAGACCTGTACTCAGGTCGGTGTGTGGCGTTCGAGGGACGCAGGCGCTGACGTAAGAACGCCGCGAGCACTACTGACGGAATCGACGTGTCCACCAGAGGTACCCCAATGCGGCCACAAAAGCTATCGAGGCAAGCGGTGCCCAGACCAGCCTGAGGTCGGCCGGGAACGCATCCAGCAGTACACCTCCCAGCAGTGGCGCCACCGCTAAGCCTACGGTCTCGCTCAACCCGAAGTAGCCCATGTATTGTCCCCTCTGCTCCGATGGAGAGAGTTCGCCAATCACCGCGAGCGCTACCGGAGTATGTATGATCTCCCCTGTTGTGACCACGGCCATTGCTGTGAGCGCCCATCCGAATCCAGTCATCCAGCCCAGGGACAGATATCCAAGCCCGTAAAGCACGCTACCAAGCACCAGTGCCCGGCATTTCGACCACCCTGCCACGAAGCGGGCAACCGGATACTGGAAGAAAATCACTATCAGCCCGTTCAACGTGAGTAAGAATCCGTACTGGGATGGCAAGAAGCCAAACCTGTCCACCGTGGAGATGGACAGGGTGGCGCCCATCTGCCCCATCACTACGAAGACCAGGACACTGAGCAGAGTGAAGGCCAGGACGGGCGGGTTGTCGGTAGGCGCGAAAACACTGCGAATCCCTGCCGCCCGACCGGGTGAGGATGAGGGTTCATGGATAAAGAAAAGGACAATTAAACAGACGATGCCGCACATCGCAGCCGGAATCCCGAAGAGCCAGGCGTAGGGAACAGACCCGTACAGGTAGCCCCCTATGGCAGGGCCGGCAGCCCAGCCTACGTTAGCCCCTATACGGAGGATTCCGTAAGCTTCCGTCAGCCTATCCCTGGGGGCAAGATCGGCCGCCATGGCAGCAATGACCGGATGAGTGGTTGTTAGCATCGACCGGCCGGCGATGTAGACAACCCCGATGGCCCATATCGGGGCCGAATCGGCAATGAGGACAGCCAGTCCCGCATAGAGGAATACGCCGGTCGAAGCGGCCACAAGCAAGACCGGACGTCGACCAAACCTATCCGACAGCATCCCTCCAATCGCCTGGCTGACGGCGGCGCAGAGTCCACCGGCCAGAAGGATGGACCCCGCCATGGTCATGGAAACGCCTCGAACCTGATGAAGATACAAGGCTAGAAACGGCATGCAAATCGAAAAACCAACTGCCGTGAGAAGCCTGATGCCGGCCAGGACCCATATATCAGGGGCGAAGCGGTGATAGAGCTCCGAAAGTTGTGTCGTAGCTCTATGTACTGGTCTCGTCATGATCCGCGGGAAGGCCTATTATAACTCTTTTGAGTTTGCGCTCGCCTGCCAGTCCCAGAGCCATTGCCGAGCTTTGCGCGGTGCGTCCGGGTCTGCTGAGTGTTGTCTGTGCCGACCGCAGCAAGGTCTCCACCGGGCGGACACGGCGGTCTTCCACTGCGGTGTGGAATCTGCGGGAGGCCAGAGAACACTGATCACGCTGTCTGGCGACACCACCGGAGACTTGAGAAGAGCTAAAAGAGCGTGGTATTCTACGTTGGTGGTCGGGCGGGCGAATCACCGGGACGATCAGCCTGCCGGTCGTATGGTATTGCGGAACTGAACACAAAACAGGGGAGGGATAGCAAGTGTTCACATAACAGCCAGGAGAGAAAGCGCCCGATTTTAGACTACCGGCCACTGATGGGAAGACTTACAGCCTGGATGACTTCAGGAGAGCCAGGGTGCTGGTTGTGTTTTTCACCTGCAATCACTGTCCCTTCGTGACCGGCTCAGACGAAGTCACTCGTGCCGCCGCTCTGCGATTCAAGGACCACGGGGTTGTCTTCATCGGTATCAACTCCAACAGCGAGAATACATACCAGGAGGATGACTTCGCCACCATGGTGAAGCGGATGGAGGAGCACAGATTCCCCTGGGTTTATGCCCGTGACAAGAGCCAGGAGACAGCCCTCGCTTACGGGGCGCTCAGGACGCCGCACTTCTTCGTCTTCAACGAGGAACGTAAGCTCGTCTATACCGGCCGCGGCGTTGATAACCCGCGTAATGCCGCCGAGATGACGACCAATGACCTGGAGAGAACCCTGGAAGAAGTCCTGGCCGGGAAGCCAGTAAGCGTGCCGATGACGAATCCGATTGGATGTAACGTCAAATGGGAAGGAAGGGATGCACACTGGATGCCTCCAGAAGCGTGCGACCTCGTCTAGACGCTCCGGTGCCTCTTAAGAACCTGTGCCAAGCAGTATAGGCCCGCCGCGGATGGCACCTTGTTTTTGGCCTCAGAAGGTTAGACTCCGCTCTGTCACCTTGAGGATATGAAACGGACTTCCGTCGGATCCGATTCCAGGCGTCTGTTGGACCCATCAGGTGGTGAGAAATCCGGGGCTGTCCTTGACTTACGGCTATCTCAACCAGCTGTCTTCTCAGAGCGGATCGTATAGACTACGCCTCCCACGCCTCCGTCTTCAAGGCCCGGGTCAAGGCATCGCACATTGCGCCAAACTATTTCCAGTGGTTCCTCTTTCCCTGATTCTGCCCACTCCATATTCGCCTCCCACAGTGCATTTATCTCGAGCAACACCGGGAGCAAAGCCTTGGGGCACATCGTGCCGGTTGACTTCTGAGGATTTAGGAACGGGTCGAAAACCAGCCTGTTGCCCACCTCAATCCCGGCGAAGCAGGCCTGGGACTTCACCACTTCGGCAACCAGCTGGTACCCCAGCGTCTTGGGTATATTCCTGAACAGCTTCTCTAGTCCAGGATGGAGCCTTGACATCGCCTCATCATCAAGGCCGGTGCTGAACTTAAATAAGTCTGCCGCTGCTCCTGTTAGCATTGTGTCCTCCCTCACATTACTGCATTACTGAGGATCCGCTTCATTGTCAGGTTATAGCTTCACATGTTCCGACCGCGGCCTCGGATCGGCCGCCCTCCTTCAGTGCATGCTAGCTATCTCCAGACTCTGTTTCTTAACCCCGAGACTGGCAGTCGACCCGCCGTCTGTACGGGTGACTCCATATCAAGATAGCTGCGTCCCTTCATCGTCCTTTACTTCGATCACGTTGAAACTCCGGTTCTCGCCAAGGTCACCCCAGCGAAAAGACCAGTTCCAGCACGCCATATCTGAATCAGCCTCGATTAACACAAACTGTGTGCCACCATCCGTGGCCAGCCATTCGCCAAGCACCTTTATCCCTTCGGGCGCCATCCTACCCTTCTCCATCCTCCTCTTTGCAATCTCAACACTTTCGTGAGGCTCCCAGGTGCGAACTATCATGAACTTCATGACTATCCTCCTTTCGGTTGGGTCTGGCAGGCTGTTCGGGTAGAGTAAGCCGGCCACTGGCTGCCTGCAAGCCACGAAGCTAGCTCTGATTCGGCATAGGCATCACCCCCATGCACAGATGTCCTCTTGGACTAGGACGAAGAGCGAGCGCAAGGAGACAGGAACTGTATAACCCCAATCCCAGCTCCTGCCATCATCATCCAACATGTCCACCGAGACGCCGAAACTGGTCCTTGCACTCCTCGGTCGCTAGCCCTGCTACACGCCACGCCCTGCATTTTGTGTGGCCCCGGTGCCATTATACTATTATCATTCAAGAACTTGTCAAGCCTTATTCTTGTGCTACGGCTGGGATCGTTTCAGAAACAAGCGAACCCAAGCCCCTAGAATATGGCAAGACTCAATCAGCAACCCGACGAAGAGCCTAACGTAACCGCACAAGACTACGCTTTGTTGGGTTGCCTATGGCTGAAAGGCTCCTAACTTGCCTTTCAGTCCGAGATTGATTTTGAGGTGTCTTCGTGCCTCGTTGGCCGGCCAGTCCTTATGGCGTCGAATCCATATCTGTTGCGAATCTGGTCTACCGCCTTGCTCAGGTGCTCCAGCTGCGCGGCGCGCGGTCTGAACAGTCGGGCCTGCAGCCCCGCATCAGTAAGGACCGACACGCCGACGCCGATCAGCCGCACCGCCCTTTTCTCAGTCTCCAGTACCCGGTCAAGTAATGCGTTGCCTATCGCGAAAATCTCTTGATCGGTATAGATGCTGTGTTGGAGTGTGTGGCTACGGGTGATAGTAGAGAAATCGGCATACCTCAGCTTCAGAGTGATGCACCTCGCCTGCATACCCCGCTTCCGCAGGTCGGCGCCCACCCTTTCGGTTTGATTCCACAAAGTCGCTTCTAGGAACGACTGGTCGCGCGTGTCGGCAGCGAAGGTGATCTCGCGGCTTATAGAAAGCGGTTGACCGGGCGGTAACACCCGGCTGTAGTCGATCCCGTTGGCAAGGCGATGCAGCACCTCTCCTGCGGAACCGAGATGTCGTTTCAAGATACGAGGAGACGTTCGAGATAGCCCACCTATCGTGTGTACTCCCAGTCCGCTGAGCACCCTGGCTGACCGTTTGCCGACACCGGGCAGTCTTTCTACGGGAAGCGGGGCAAGGAAGACCCTCTCATCACCGCGAGGCACTTCGATGAGACCGTCCGGCTTAGAAGTGTCCGACGCAATCTTGGCCACCACTTTGCAGCTTGCGATGCCGATCGAGGCACACAGACCCAACTCATTCCTCACTCTCTGCTTGATCTTGTTTGCCATCTGTCGAATCGAGCCGTGCAAAGACTCAAATCCGGTCACATCCAGGTAGGCTTCGTCCAGGCCTCCCGGCTCGACAGTTGGGGAGAAGTCATTCAGGATGGCCATGAACCTACGTGAGAACTCGATGTAGCTGTCGAAATCAGATTCGATGAAGATGGCTGTGGGACACAATCGTGCCGCAGTCGCCAGTGGCATGCCGGAATGAAGGCCGAAGGCTCTGGCTTCGTAGGAAGCCGTCGAGACGACCCCTCTACCCTCTGGGTTACCGCCCACGACCACGGGCTTACCTATGAGACCGGGATTCAGCACCTGTTCCACGGAGACGAAGAAGGAATCAAGGTCGACATGCATAATGGTTCTCGCGGCCATGCAATCACCTATCCAATCTCGGGCATCGTCCAAATTCTAGCACAGTTACACCGTCTAGCAGGGTGGCTGCCCTCTATTACGATGGACCGCACCGGGTGGGTAAGCCTCGACCATCGTGGCTCGTTTCACTACTGTGAGGTTAGGGTCATTGACACCCGCTCCCGTTGGTAATAGACTTAGTCTCACTATAAAACCCTTTCTGATGGAGGCGAATGCCCATGAGTGAACGCGAGATCCCAAACTACTCGTCAGGGGGTTGCTTCGGCTGTTCGACAACCAATCCGCACAGTCTACGGCTCCGGTTCTGGCATTCCGAGAAGGGCTGTTTCACCAGATGCACCATTCCTGACTACCTGTGCGGGCTAGACGGGCTGGTCCACGGCGGTATCCTCGCTCTAATTATGGACGATGTGGCCCAATGGACCAATATTGCACGTCTCGGCCTACTGGGAATGACCCGGAGCATATCGGTTCAGTACCACACACCGGTGAGGACAGGTACGGAAATAACCGTGGAGTCTCAGATCATCGGCCGCGAGGAGAAGACGGCCGTTCAACGGTCCACAGTTCATTCCGCTGACGGAACTCTGGTTGCTGAGAGCACTAGCGAATGGATTTTCCCCAGGCTGTCGACGATAGCAAGCATAGCGGCTATCGATGAAGCGACGTTGCAGGAGTTCATGGCTTACTATTCGAGCACAGAGGAAATTCCTGAACAATAGCGATCAGTGCTGCAGATCATCTCGGCCAGTCTTGTACATAATCGAGCACCCTTGCTCCATCGCGGTGAACAAAGAGCAGATTCTATTCTTGCGTGAAGATGCTCGTCTGCCCTGAGTCCTGCATCCCGAATCCCGATCGGGCACACAATGAAGTGGCTGTTCTCGACCAGAGCGCGGGATCACGAAACGCGCGAGTGCCAAGGTCGGAGC
>PWRA01000003.1 GCA_003556385.1 Dehalococcoidia bacterium
GATCAGATCGTGGAACTGGACGCAGGCGCCATAATCCTGGCGACGGGATATGACATCTTCGATGCCGGCCAGATTCCGCAGTATGGCTACGGGAGATACGATAACGTCATGACGGCGCTGGAGTTCGAGAGGATGACCTGCGCCTCGGGGCCCACCTCGGGGCAAATCCAGATGAAGGACGGCTCGGCGCCCGGGAGTGTGGCCATCATTCATTGCGTGGGCAGTCGGGACACTAACTACTGTGACTACTGCTCCCGGATCTGTTGTATGTATGCACTGAAACACGCCCATCACTTCAAGGAGAAGCTAAACGCGGACGTGTACGGGCTCTATATCGATATGCGTTGCACCGGGGACGGTTACGAAGAGTTCTACAAGCGCGTCTCTGAGGAAGGCGTTACCTTTGTGAAGGGGAAGGTGGCCGACGTTACAGACAGGGCCATTACCGACGAGGAGGAAGGGAAGCTGATTGTGACCGCAGAGGATACCTTGCTGGGCAGGATGATGCGCATCCCCGTGGATATGGTTATCCTGTGCCCCGCCATGATCCCCCGGTCTGATGCTGCGGAGCTTGCCAGGAGATTCTCCATCACGCAGAAGGCAACCGGTTTCTTCCTGGAACGCCATGCCAAGCTCGAGCCTCAAGCGACGGCGATGGACGGGGTGTTCGTCGCCGGCTGTTGCCAGTTTCCCAAGGACATCCCCGATTCGGTATCCCATGGAAGGGCGGCGGCCGCGGCGGCGCTGGAGCTGATCGACAAGGGTAGTGTGACGACTGAAGCGGCGATATCCTGTGTCGATGAGACCCTGTGCCACGGGTGCGGGATCTGTGAGGAAACATGCGAGTTCCATGCGCCAAAGGTCGTCCTCAAAGATGGGAAGCGGGTGTCCACGATTAACGATACGCTATGCAAGGGCTGCGGCGTCTGTGCCGTGGCCTGCCCGAGCGGAGCTATGTATGTAAAGCACTTCACCCCAGACGAGATATCCACCATGATCAGGGCGCTAACGGCGGTGGGAGATGACTGAATTCGAGCCTCGCATCATCGCCTTCGCATGTAACTGGTGCACATATGCTGCGGCAGATATCGCGGGCACGAGCCGCATTCAGTATCCCGCTAACGTGAGGATCATCCGGGTCATGTGCAGCGGCATGGTGGCTCCGGAGCACATCTCGCAGGCGCTGGAGAACGGCGCTGACGGTGTCCTGGTGGCGGGTTGCCATCCCGGCGATTGCCATTACATATCCGGGAACCTGAAAGCTGAGGAGAGGTTCCAGATGGTCAGTCAGGTTACCCGGATGCTCGGACTTGAGCCTGAGCGGGTGAAGCTCCGGTGGATAGCGACCTCGGAGGGGCCGATATTCGCTGAGACCATCAAGGAGATGGTGCGGGAGATCAAGCAGTTGGGGCCTTCGCCCTTCAAAGAGTCGGGCCGGACCCGCGTGGAGAAGCCTGATCGTTCTCTGGATGAGATCCTGCAGGATACAGGGGCTTACTATTGCCTGGAGTGCACCAAATGCACCAGTATATGTCCGGTAGCCAGATATGACCCGTCCTACTCTCCGCGGGCGGTCATCGAAAACGCTGCCCTGGGGTTATCGAACGAGAACACCCATGACAAGAGCCTGTTTTCGTGCCTGACCTGTTATGCCTGCTCTCTGAGATGTCCCAGTGAAGTGGACTATCCCGCCTTCATGCGAACGGCCAGGGCGACCGCCTTCGACAGCGGTGAACATGGCTGTCCTGCACACGGGGGCTTCCTGCACTCCGTAGTTCGGCTCATGTCGAGGTCTCCCTATCAACAGAGCAGACTGGGATGGCTTACCGACGATTACGGGGTGTCCGACCGGAGCGATACGCTGTTCTTCGTCGGCTGCGCGCCTTACCTGGAGTCCGTCTTCGGCTACCTGGGAGTGCGGCCACTGGACATCACTAAGGCCAGCCTGCGGATACTCAACGCCGCAGGAGTGGAACCGAGGTTGCTGGCCGATGAAAAATGCTGCGGGCATGACGCCCTCTGGACCGGTGATATGGAGACCTTCCAGAGACTGGCCGGGCATAACGTGGACCTGATCAAAGAAGCAGGAGTAAGGAAGATCGTGTTTTCCTGTCCGGAGAGCTACCGGACGTTCAGGCTGGACTATCCCGAGCACGGATTCGAGCTGGATTGCGAGTTGCAGCACATCTCCGAGTTCATAGCTGAAAAGGCGGAAGAGGGGGCGCTGAAGCTCAGGGAGTCCGTTCAGAAGGTAACCTATCAGGACCCCTGCCGGTTGGGGAGGCACCTGGGTCTCTACGAAGCGCCCCGGAAAGCGCTGGAGGCTATGCCCGGCGTAGAACTCATCGAGATGGAGAACAGCAGGGAATGCGCGCTGTGTTGCGGCACGAGCGCCTTCACCAACTGTGACATGTATTCACACGAGATGAGGGTGGGACGACTGCGCGAGGCGGAAGCCAGCGGAGCGGCAACTCTGGTGACTGCCTGTCCGAAGTGCCAGATACACTTCAGATGTGCCATGAACGACAGGAGTGAGGAGAAAGGCCCTGACATAAAGATAGAGGTGACGGACCTGGCCAACCTGGTAGCCGACTCTCTGGAGCAGGCGCAGCCGGTGTCCGCGGGCAAGAAGAAGAGTTCTGGAGACGGATGATGTACAGGATAGCGAAGAAAGAGGTTCTGGTTCCCAATACCATCTACCTGAAGGTGGAAGCTCCCGAGATCGCTGTGAAGGCGCAGCCCGGGCAGTTCGTGATACTGCGGGTGGATGAAGTGGGCGAGAGGTTCCCCTTATCACTGGCCGGCTGGGACCAGAAGGACGGCATGATCGAGATGCTCTTTCTTATCATGGGCAGAAGCACCATGAAGCTAGCGGGCCTTCAAGAGGGAGACTCCATCATGGATGTCGTCGGTCCTCTGGGCGGGCCGACTGAGATCGAGTCCTATGGCAACGTTCTGTGTGTCGGCAGCACATTCGGTGTCGGGCCGATGGTGCCCCTCATAAAGGCGCTCAAGGAGAAAGGCAACAGGGTGATCTCAGTCATGGAGGCAAAAGACGAGGGTTCTCTGTTCTGGGAGGATGAACTGAGGGGTCTGAGCGATGAGTTGCACGTGGTCCTGGGCGACGGCAGCCGGGGCAAAGCCAGGCAGGCAAGTGAGTTCCTGGGCCAGTATCTGGAAGCCGGCAACAAGGTGGACAGGGTCTTCGCGTTTGGCCGCGTTTTCATGATGATGCAGTGCTCCAGAGCGACGAAGCCTTTCGGGGTCAAGACCATCGTCGCCCTGACGCCGATAATGGTTGACGGCACAGGCATGTGTGGATGCTGCCGGGTGTCCGTGGGGGACGAGACGAAGTTCACCTGCGTCGATGGCCCCGAGTTCGACGGGCACGAGGTGGACTGGGAGACCCTCATCAAGCGCAAGCGGGCCTATCTCAAGGAGGAAGCGCGGGCGTTCGATCTCGGGCAACTTGAGGGCCTGCGCCGGATTGCGGAGTTGTCCCGGCTGTCCGGGCGGGTTTCCGCGATGGAAAAATGAGTGAAAAGCCGAAGCTGAATCTGAACCGGGTGCCGATACCCAAGCAAGAACCGGACGCTCGAAGGGCGAACTTCAGCGAAGTTGCCCTGGGCTATTCTGAAGAGCAGGCTCTCGAGGAGGCCGGTCGTTGTATCGACTGCAAGAAACCGGGCTGCAAGGACGGCTGCCCGGTCAACGTGGATATCCCCGGATTCATAATGGCCATCCAGGAAGGCGATATGCCTGAGGCCGTAAGAATACTGAAGAGCAAGAACAGTCTGCCCGGCATCTGCGGCCGGGTCTGCCCCCAGGAGACACAATGCGAGCTGACCTGTAACCTGGCCAGGAAGGATGCGCCCATCGCCATCGGCAGGCTGGAACGGTACGTAGCTGATTGGGAGATAGCTCACCCGGAGGCTGTCAAACGCGGGGCCGAGGAGATCAAGAGCAACGGCAGGAAAGTGGCTGTCATAGGCTCCGGTCCGGCAGGGTTGACGTGTGCCGCCGACCTGGCGCAACTGGGATACGCAGTTACCGTTTTCGAGGCGCTCCACGTCGCCGGTGGCGTGCTCATGTACGGCATACCCGAGTTCCGGTTGCCCAAGGCCATCGTCCAGGGTGAGGTAGATTATGTCAAGTCTCTCGGCGTGGAGGTGAAGCTCAACCACGTCATAGGCAAGATTGCCACCGTGGATGAGCTTCTGAAGAATGGCTTCGACGCCGTGTTCCTGGCGCCCGGGGCCGGGGCGCCCATGTTCCTGAATATACCGGGAGAGAACCTGAGCGGCGTCTATTCGGCCAACGAGTTTCTTACCCGTACCAACCTGATGAAGGCGTATCTCTTTCCTCAATACGACACCCCGATACAGGTGGGGAAACGGGTCGCCGTGTTCGGCGCAGGAAACGTGGCCATGGATGCCTCGCGATGCGCCCTGAGGCTGGGAGCCGAGGAAGTGTATATCATCTACCGCCGCTCCAGAACGGAGATGCCTGCCCGACTCGAGGAAAGTGAAAACGCTGAAGAGGAAGGAGTCGTCTTCAAGCTACTGACCAATCCGGGCCGGCTTCTCGGCGATCGGCGGGGTATTGTGAGGGCGGTGGAGCTGAATGAGATGGAACTGGGTGAGCCGGACGAAAGCGGTCGACGACGGCCGGTCCTCAAGCCGGACTCCGAGTTCATAGTGGAGATAGACACGGCGATTCCTGCGCTGGGCACAAGGCCCAACCCGATCATCCCCTCGACGACCGAGGGACTCGAGCTCACCAAATGGGGCACCGTACTGACCGACGAAGAGACCGGCAGCACCAGCAAGGAGCGAGTCTGGTGTGGCGGGGACATGGCTACCGGGGCTGCCACCGTTATCAGCGCCATGGGAGCAGCCCGGCGGGCGGCTATCTCGATCGACAAGTGGCTCAAGAATGGGAAGTAGACTGGCTAGTTCATGCATGAGTTTATAGGAGGCATCACCGATCAGGTGAAAGAGACGCAGGTTTGCCTTTTGGGGTCAAATATGCTATTAGTTTACCGTTCTATGGACGGTCAGCAGACGAGGGCGGGTTCTCACTGCCCTTTCTGTTTTGTCAGGAGGACCGATGGACAAGTTTGAACCTAAGATAGTGGCTTTCTGCTGCAACTGGTGCTCTTATGCAGGTGCCGACCTTGCAGGCACCTCGAGAATGCAGTATCCATCTACGATCAGGATAATAAAGGTGATGTGTAGCGGTAGGGTCAGCCCCTTCTTTGTCCTCAAGGCGCTCAGCGTCGGGGCCGACGGTGTGCTGGTGCTCGGCTGCCATCCGGGCGACTGTCACTATATCGAAGGGAACTACAAGACGCTGCGCCGCATCCCACTGCTTAAGAAGGCGTTGCAGCAGCTGGGCATAGAGGAGGAAAGAGTTCAGCTCGAGTGGGTTTCGGCATCGGAAGGAGCAAGGTTCGCAGAGGTAGTCAACGAGTTCACGGAAACGATCAAGAAACTCGGCCCCAGTCCGTTACGCCGGGCCAAAGAAAGCACTCAGGAGGCAACACATGTCCAAGCTTAAGATAGCCCTTTACTGGGCGGCCAGTTGCGGTGGATGTGAGATCGCGACACTGGCGATACACGAGAAGATACTGAAGCTGGCGGAGGTGGCGGACATCGTGTTCTGGCCGGTAGGGCTGGATTTTAAGTATGCCGATGTGGAGAACATGGAAGACAAGAGCATAGACGTCTGCCTGTTCAACGGAGCGATCCGGAATGAGGAGAACGAGCACATGGCCCATACCCTGCGGGCCAAGTCTAAGGTGATGATAGCCTATGGCTCCTGCGCCTATGAAGGCTGTATCCCGGGGTTGGCGAATTTCTACAACCGGCAGTTGACGTTCGAACGCGCCTATATCGAGACACCGTCAACCGTCAATCCGGACAAGATCTTCCCGCAGACGAAGGTGAAGGTGCCGGAGGGAGAGCTGGAGATTCCGGAATTCTACGACACGGTGAAGACGCTGGCGCAGACCGTGGATGTCGACTACTTCGTTCCCGGTTGTCCCCCGGAGGAGAGGACCACCTGGCTTGCGCTGGAAGCTGTGATCGAGGGCAAGCTACCGCCGAAGGGTACGGTTATCAGTCACTCGGCAAAGGCCGTGTGCGATGAGTGTGTTCGAACCAGGGAAGAGAAAAAGGTCAAGAAGTTCTACCGACCGTACCAGATAATCCCGGAGCCGGAGAAGTGTCTGCTGGAACAGGGGTTACTGTGCTATGGTCTTGCGACACGGGGAGGTTGTGACGCTCTGTGTCCGAAGGCCAATATGCCCTGCACGGGCTGTTACGGGCCGGTGGAGGGAGTGATCGACCAGGGCACTCATTTCCTGACCGCCCTGGCGTCTATAATCGACTCCAACGATCCTGAAGAGGTACAGAGGATACTGGATGATATTCCGGACCCGGCGGGCACGTTCTATCGATACAGTCTACCCGATTCACTGCTGAGGAGGGCGATTATAAAATGAAGAAGATAACGATTGACCCCATCACCCGGTTGGAGGGCCACGGCAAGATCACCATCTTCCTCAACGAGGACGGAGGTGTCGCCAACACCTACTTCCAGGTTCCCGAATTGAGGGGGTTTGAGAAATTCTCGGAAGGGCGTCCGGCCGAGGACATGCCCCAGATAACCCAGCGCATCTGCGGCGTTTGTCCTGAAGCGCACCACATGGCATCCACCAAAGCTCTGGATGCCCTGTTTCACGTGGAACCGACGAGTACTGCCAGGAAGCTGCGTGAACTCCTTTACAGCTCCTTCTATGTGACCGACCACACCACGCATTTCTACATTCTCGCCGCGCCGGACTTCGTTATGGGGCCGGATGCACCTCCTGCGGAGCGGAACATACTGGGAGTGATCGCCAAGGTCGGATTGGAGCTGGGCGGCGCGGTCATCAACACCCGCAAACAGAACCACTGGGTCATTCAGACTATCGGCGGACGTCCGATCCACCCCTGTTTCGGCCTGCCGGGTGGAGTGAGCAGAGCGATCACTGAAGAGGAGAGGGCACAGATGGAGGAGATCGCCAAATCCTCAGTGGAGTTCGGCAAGCTGTCCCTGAAGGTGTTCGACGATGTCGTTCTGAAGAACCAGGCATACCTCGACATGATCCTGAGCGATACGTTTGTACAGAAGTCGTACAACCTGGGCATGGTGGACGAGAACAACAAGGTCAACTTCTACGACGGCAAAATGCGGATAGTCGACCCCGAGGGGAAGGAGTTCGCCAAGTATTCTCCCCCCGAATATCTGGACCACATAGCGGAGCGGGTCGAGTCGTGGACGTACCTGAAGATTCCCTACCTCAAGAAGGTGGGCTGGAAGGGTTTCGTTGATGGCAAAGACAGCGGGGTCTACCGGGTTGCGCCACTGGCGCGCCTGAATGCGGCTGATGGCATGGCCACTCCCCTGGCGCAGGAGGAATACGAGAAGATGTACTCGACACTCGGAGGTAAGCCCACCCACTATACGCTGGCAACACACTGGGCTCGCCTGATCGAGCTTCTCTATGCTGCGGAGCGGTTCCTGGATCTCTGCCGGGACCCGGAGATAACCAGTACGGATATTCGCAACATACCGACGGCAACGCCGGACGAGGGAGTAGGCATCGTGGAGGCGCCGAGAGGCACTCTCACCCACCACTACATCACCGATGAGCGGGGCGTGGTGAAGAAGTGTAACCTGATCGTGGGGGCCACCAACAACTACGCACCCATGTACATGTCGATCAAGAAAGCCGCTGAGGACTTCATCAAGCCGGGGGTGGAGATCACCGAGGGACTGCTCAATCGCATCGAGATGTCGTGGCGATCTTACGATCCCTGTCTGTCCTGTGCCACCCATGCTCTTCCCGGGCAGATGCCCCTGGAGGTGACCGTCTATGATGCCGACGGCAACGAGGTCAAGAAGCTGAGCCAGGGCATTTCATAGCGAGTTTTCGCAGAGGCATTCAGGCATCACATATCACCCTGAGCCAGGCGAGGGGTCTGAGAGAGAGCGACCGGACTCATCGTTACGCTCCGAATGAGAGCAGGCTGAGCGAGTATCGTTCTTGCCGAGGAAGATGAAGACCCTGGTACTGGGGATGGGCAATCCCATCCTCTCGGATGATGCGGTGGGGATCAGGGTGGTGCAGGAAGTAGCTAACAAACTCGATGATCCCAGTGTCACTGTAGCCGAGTCCAGCCTGGCCGGGTTAGGTCTGCTGGACTGTGTCACAGGTTACGACAGGGTTATCATCGTCGACGCCATTCAGACCGAGGGGAAAAGTGCCGGCTGCATATACCGTATGGGCCCTGAGGATTTCTCCTGCTCCAAACGTCTCTCCGCACCCCACCAGATCAACCTGATTACGGCCCTGGAGTTGGGCCGGCGGCTTAAACTGGCCATGCCGCGGGAGATCACCATACTCGCTGTTGAGGCGGAGGACATCGCTACCTTCAGCGAGGAGTGCACGCCCGCGGTGGAGCAGGCCATTCCGGCAGTGGTGGAGATGGTTCTCGAGGAGCTTAAGTGACCTGCCGAACTGGTGACACACATGGTAGTGA
>PWRA01000077.1 GCA_003556385.1 Dehalococcoidia bacterium
ACAATCTTCCTTCTGCCGTGGACGCGAGCGACGCACCGACGACGGTCGCGCTGCTGAAAAGACACGGTTTCAGTCCACCGGCGGCAGCCCGCACAACGACAAGTACAGCAAGAGTAGGAGGTGAGCGAATGGAGCTATTGTCTATGGAAGAACTGGCCCTACTGATCCAGAGCCCGGGAGATCCGGCAGTATCGATCTATATGCCGACCCATCGTACCGGCGACATCCAGCAGGACCCGATTAGGCTGAAGAATCTGCTCCGCGACGCGGAGGACCAGCTGGTTGGCTACGGCATCAGGGCTGCCGAGGCCCGCAGTCTTCTAGAACCGGCCCGGGGGCTTCTGCCCGATACCTGTTTCTGGCAGTACCAGGGTGATGGGCTGGCGGTCTTTGTTTCGCCGGACACACTCCGTCACTACCGCCTTCCGCACAGCTTCAAAGAACTGCTTGTTGTGGCCGAGCGCTTCCACGTGAAGCCGCTTGTCCCTCTGTTCGCGGAAGATGGGGTCTTCTACGTGCTGGCAGTGAGTCAGAACCGGGCCCGATTACTTCAGTGCACGCGCTATCATGCTCTCGAGGTAACGCCGGAAACGGTCCCCTCCAGTCTGGCCGAGGCCCTGAGATATGATGACCCGGAGAAGCAGCAGCAGTTCCGCACGACCGGGCGGGCCGGAACGACTCTATTTCACGGTCAAGGGGCGAGCAAGGACTACGACAAAGACGCGATCTTGCGCTACTTCCACCAGGTTGACCGGGGAATACACGGGGTGTTGGGGGGAGACCGCAACCCGCTTGTTATCGCCGCGGTCGATTATCTCCATTCCATATACCGGGAGGCCAATAGTTACCGGCACCTGCTGAAGGAGGGCATCGAGGCCAACCCCGATGACCTGAGCGAGGAGGAGCTGCAGCAACAGGCCTGGCCGATCGTACAGCCATACTTCGAACGCGGTCGAACTGCGGCCGTCGAGGAGTATCATGAAGAGGTTACCAAAGGACTGGCCGGTAGCGATGTAACGCAGACCGTCCTGGCTGCATATGACGGAAGGGTTGCCACTCTGTTTGTGGCAACTGATGCCGAGCAGTGGGGACGGTTCGATCGCGAAGCTCGCCGGGTCGACCTGTACGACGAAAGACAGCCCGGCCTTGAGGACGTGTTGGACTTCGCCGTTGTGCACACGCTTACAAAGAAAGGTGCTGTGTACTCCGTGCCCGCCGGTGAGGTGCCGGGTGGGGGAGCGATAGCGGCGATATTCCGTTACTAGTGTCCGAGCGCTGTGTTCGGCGCATATCTGGTCTGCGGAGGTAGAGATGCCTTACAGGGAAGTCGGTGAGCTACCACGGAGCGTGCAGGACAATCTGCCGAAACACGCCCAGGAGATATACCTTACTGCCTATAACAACGCGGCGGAGCAGTATGCCGGTGCTGAGAAGCGGCGTGGGGACGCGAGCCAGGAAGAGGTGGCCCACAGGGTTGCATGGGCGGCGGTGAAGAAGAAGTACAGGAAGGATCGCCAAAGCGGTGAGTGGGTCCCGAAGAAGGAGGGGCGGTAATCGCGCCTATGTCGGGACGATGAGCGACTGGACCAGGTAGACCACTATAGCTACCGCGACGCACAGGATGGCCATCTTGAGGGCGGACAGCACGATGTTGCGCCGGGACAGCCTTCCGATATATGCACCGATGGCAGCCACCCCCGCGACAACCGTGCCCGTAGCGACCAGCATGGCCTCAGACGGGGTCAGGAAGAGATAAGGTAGTATGGGGATGCCTCCGCCGACTATGGTGGCTAGCCCGTCTGTCGCCCCTGCCCTGAGCGTCCTCCGCGATATCTGCCTGTCGGGCTCCGTGCCTCTCATGTCTCTGGAAACCATGGCCTCTTCCGTCCTGCGGAGCTCCTGATACTGCTCGGCTCCCTCCGCTGCAAAAGCGCTGAGCAGGTTTGACATGCCGTTGGCCAGCGTTCCTCCGACGGCAGCGGCGATTATCACTGCGTCGGGCGCAGCCGAGGCGCCGATGACTACGCCCAGCGTCGATAGAGAACCGTCTATGAATCCCCTCAGGAATTTGCCTGTCATACTTCTTGTTCGGCTGCTTCGTGTTCGATTAGCTTCGATCCTGCGGAGACCATGTCTACCGAGTGGACGGACCCGCCGAGTTCCTCGGTCACTTCCTTGATGGCGTCGAACGACAGCGATCCTCCCTCGATGGTGACTTCAACTGTCTTGGTCCTCTCATCTACCTCCAAAACGTGGACATTCGCTCCGTCAACCCCCTCGATCTCGGCCATCTTCTCGGCGAGATGGAGAATGCTGAGGTTGTGCGGTATCAGGACATCGATAACCAGTCGTCTTACCGGCATGAATCACCTCCCTGTGCCTGGGGAGCCGTTATGGGCCCCGCTCTATTTTTTATGGGAATTATACCACCCATCCGCGTATACAAGGCGTTATCAGTCGTATGATCCTGTGCGCGTCTGTGAGATCGCCATCTTGGGCGGAGTGCCCCGGCCGTTCGATTGAGGTGCGCGATTATTGGAGAGCAGGTTTTTTCTCTCCCGCCAATGGGCGAGGTTGCTCTATGGTGCTCTTCCCTGTGCTACAATGGGCGCCCGCAGACTATCTTCACCTCAGGGCAGACGCGGGCTACAGCCATGCAGAACGGGCAAGCCTGGTATCAACTATCTGTGGAGCAGGCACTCGATGCTCTGGAGACGAGCACCGATGGACTTGCTACGTCCCAGGCCGAAGAGCGGTTGTCGAAGTATGGTCACAACGAACTGGGGGTGAAGCCCACCAGCGCCCTGGTCCGCTTTGTCCGTCAGTTTCATAATCCTCTGTATTATATCTTGTTTGCAGCAGCCGTCGTTACCTTCTTCCTCCAACAGTACCTCGATATGTATGTGATCCTGGGTGTGATCCTGGCTTCCGCCATTATAGGCTTCCTGCAAGAAGGAAAGGCCGAGGCTGCCTTAAAGGACCTCCGGAAGATGATCATGCCGCATACCACCGTCATCAGGGACGGAGAAGAACGCACGATACCCTCCAGAGATCTGGTTCCCGGCGATGTCGTGTTACTTGAGTCGGGCGATCGTGTGCCGGCTGACCTGCGCCTGTTGTCGGTGAAAGACCTGCATGCAGACGAGTCCATGCTTACCGGAGAGTCCACGGCCGTGGAAAAGGATACTGAACAGGTTGACGAGCCGGATTTGCCTCCCAGCGATCAGCAGTGTATGTGCTTTGGCGGTACCTTTGTCACCCGGGGGACCGGGCGGGGCGTCGTCACAGCTACAGGGCAGGAAGCCGAATTCGGCAAGATCGCCGGGATGCTGAAGGAGACGGGGCGGGTCGATCCGCCTATAGTAAAGAAGGTAAACCAGTTCGTGAGGTGGATAATCGTCGCTATCCTCAGCTTTGGGGCGATAACCTTTGGTGTCGGACTGGCATTGGGCTATGACTTCGGCTTCATGTTTTTGGCCACAGTTGGGATGATCGTGGCGGTGATACCAGAAGGGTTGCCAGCAGCCCTGATAAGCGCTTTTGCTATCGGCGCCAGAGCCATGGGTTCTCGTAATGCCCTGATAAGGAGGCTGCCGGCGGTAGAAACTCTGGGCAGCACCACCGTTATCTGCTCCGATAAGACAGGTACGCTTACCAGGAACGAGATGACGGTGGTCAGGGTTCTTGCCGGCGCAAGTGAGTATCGCATAACAGGGACAGGTTACGAGCCCCATGGGGAATTCCTGATGAACGACGAGACTGTCGATTCTGTGCTGGAGAACAAGGACTTGTTTGAGCTCCTGCGGGCGGGATATCTGTGCAATGAGGCGGAGCTTATAGAAGAGGAGGGACACTATCGAATCGATGGCGACCCCACCGAAGGAGCGCTGGTAGTCTCGGCAGCCAAGGCCGGGCTTGAGGAGGACCTTCCACGACTGGATGGGATACCCTTTAGTTCGGAACACAAATACATGGCGACACTACACCAGGCTGAGGGTGAGAACATCGTCTACGTAAAGGGCGCGCCTGAGAAGGTGCTCGAGATGTGCCATGACCGGCTGGTCGATGGAGAGACCAGGCCGCTGAAGAAGGAAGAGATATCGGACAAGGTGGATGAGATGTCGAAGGAAGCCTTGCGCACCCTGGCTATGGCTTTCAAGACTGTTTCGGCGGAGACAAAACAGCTCCAGGAAGACGATCTTCAGGGACTGACCTTCCTCGGCATCCAGGGGATGATCGACCCGCCCCGGGACGAGGCCATAGAGGCGCTCCGGAAGTGTGACGCCGCAGGAATCAGAAGCGTCATGATAACCGGGGACTACGCTGTGACTGCCAAAGCTGTAGCCGATCAGATGGGAATAGGGGAAAAGGACGATCAGGTGCTGACGGGCGAAGAGTTGGCCCGGATGAGCGATAACGAATTATATGACGTTGTTGATACGGTGTCCGTATACGCCAGGGTCACACCGGAGCACAAGGTGCGGATAGTCCGGCAACTGCAGAGGAGAGGACACATCGTGGCCATAACCGGTGACGGTGTGAATGATGCGCCGGCGCTCAAGGAAGCCGACATAGGCGTGGCAATGGGAGTCGCGGGCACTGAGGTTAGCAAGGATGCCTCGGACATGGTGTTATCTGACGACAACTTCGCCACGATAGTAGCAGCAGTAGAGGAAGGACGGCATATCTTCAATAACATCTGGAAGATTATCCTGTTTCTGCTCCCCACCAACGGAGGACAGGGCTTGATAATGATAGCAGCGATGGCGTTATCTCCCCTTGTCGTTGTCTTCCGTGATAGTCTGCCCGTAGAGCCAATACAGATCCTGTGGGTAAACCTGGTCATGGCTGTAGCCTGTGCTATACCCCTCGTGTGGGAGCCAAAGGAGAAAGGGTTGCTGGAGGCGCCGCCGCGAGACCCCGACTGGAGCTTCGTGAACCGGTTCTTCCTCTTGAGGGTTGGGCTGGTGTCCCTGGTATCATCGGGTGGGGCATTGCTCGTCTTTCTCCTCTACTACAATGGCACGAATGATGGGGCAACAGGAGACGTTCTCAGACAGGCACAGACGGCGGCCTTCACCACCATAATACTGATACAACTCTCGTACCTGTTCACGGCCCGGTCGGTGGAGAGGTCGGCCTTCACCTTCAGTCCCTTCTCAAACCGGATGGTGTTGTTGGGGGCTGGGGCGACCCTCGGGCTACAGCTTCTACTGGTCTATTCAGAGCCGTTGTTTGGTATCGCGCCCTTCAGGACGGAGCCCTTTGCTCCCCAATGGTGGATACCCATAGCCATGGTCGGCACTACGGGGTTCCTGGTCACCGAGGGGGAGAAACGGGTCAGACGGCTGCGAGGCCGAACCAACTCGGGCACGTAACCAGTCAATGCCGTAGCACCGGCCGCTCACCCTGTAATGTCACAGATTTGGGACACTGCCAGAAGCCTGTTGGATAGGCAGTGCCGAGATGGAGCCGAAATGGGTAGTGGGACCGATCGTGTGAACCATATTGTCACCGTCGGTAGAGACATCAGTCTACGGTGATCTTCCTTGTGTTACAATGAGCGCCGGCGGGCTGCCCTAACCTCAAGGCAAGCACGGCAGGAGGTGTCTCTCCCAGGACCGGAGGGCATGACCTGGGCGCTGGGTCTGGCAGGTTTTCGATGAACGAGGTCAGAACGAGGGGGCACAGGAGAATGGCTGAAGAGCAGTACTACAACCTCAGTGCCGAACAGGTCCTGGAACGGCGGAGCTCGTCACGGTCCGGCCTCTCCACTTCCGAAGCCAGGAGCAGGCTTGAGCACCACGGCCCCAACGAGATCGAGCGCAAGAAAAGGGCGCCGGCCGTGGTGCTGTTCCTGAAGCAGTTCCTCAGTCCCCTGGTCTATATACTTCTGGCCGCGGCTGTTGTCGAGTTTGCGCTCGGCCGGTATCTGGATGCCTCGGTGATTCTGGCCGTGCTGCTCTTCATGGCGACGATCGGCTTCATCCAGGAGGGCAGGGCGGAGCGGGCCATGGAGGCGCTGCTGGAGATGGCCGCACCGACAACCAAGGTCAGGCGCGATGGGAAGGTGGTGGAGATCAGGTTCAGCGAGGTAGTGCCCGGCGATATCGTGGTGCTCGAGGCGGGTGACAAGGTGCCCGCCGATGCCCGCTTGATAGAGGTAGCCAATCTCCACGTTAACGAAGCCTCGCTGACCGGTGAATCGATAGCGGTGGTAAAGCACACCGCCGAGATCGGCGGCAAGGTCTCTCTGGCCGACCGGACCAACATGGTATATATGGGCACCGTCGTCAATAGCGGTCGGGCCAGCGCTGTCGTTACGTCCACCGGCATGGCCACCGAGATAGGCAGGATCGCCACTGCGCTTCAGGAAGTCAAGCTCGAGAAGACTCCCCTGCAGAAGAGCATCGCCACTCTGGGGCGTTACATCATCGTCGCGGTATTGGGTGCCGCCGGTATCCTGGTGGCGGTGGGTATCTGGCGCGGCCTCGACGTGATAGAGATATTCGGAGTGGCAGTGGCGGCGGCAGTGGCCGCCATACCGGAAGGGCTTCCTGCGGTGGTCACCGTCATCCTGGCGGCGGGCATGCGCTACATGGCTTCGCGCAATGCTCTCATCCGCCGGCTGGTGGCCGTGGAAACGCTCGGATCGGCCACAGTCATATGCTCCGACAAGACGGGCACGCTGACCATGAATGAGATGACCACCAGGCAGGTTTACGTGGACGGCAAGTCCCTTGATGTCACCGGAGAGGGCTATCGGCCGGAGGGCGAATTTCGCCGGGATGGTAAGGCGATCGACCCGCATAATGAAGAAGCACTGATGTTGCTCCTCAGGATCGGGATGCTGTGCAACGATGCTCTCGTTTCGTCCGACGACCGGAGCTACGACGTCATAGGAGACCCGACCGAGGGGGCGCTGCTGGTGGCGGCCCGGAAGGCCGGTATGGACCAGGAGGAGTTGCAGGAGACCTACCCACGCCTGGATGAGATTCCCTTCCAGAGCGAACGGCGCTATATGGCCACCCTGCACCAGACCGATGGTACCCGGACGGTCTATGTCAAGGGTGCCGCCGAAAAGCTGCTCGCGATGAGCGAAAGCGTTCTGAAAGGCGGCAAGCCGATGCCGCTGGAGGATTCGGACAGGGCGGCTATCACGGAGATGAACGATGCCATGGCGCTAGACGCCATGAGGGTCATGGCATTCGCCTATGCCGAGCATCCCGGTAAGCTCGCTGAACTCGAGGAGAAGCATGTGGAGGGCAGGCTGGTGTTCGTGGGACTCGTGGGCATGATCGATCCGCCCCGTGAGGAGGCTATTGAGGCGGTGAAGCAGGCCAAGAGGGCCGGCATCAAGGTGGTCATGATTACCGGCGATAACAGGTTGACTGCCGAGTCGGTGGGCCGGCAACTCAAACTGCCCGAGGGCGAGACCCTCACCGGCGCCGATATCGAGCAGATGAGCGATGAAGAGCTCTCCGAACGCGTGGAAGGGCTATCGGTGATTGCCCGCGTGGAACCCATCCTGAAGCTGCGCATCGTCGATGCTCTGAAGAGTCGCGGACATACCGTCGCTATGACGGGCGATGGCGTCAATGATGCCCCGGCGCTGAAATCTGCCGATATCGGCGTGGCCATGGGCATAACCGGCACCGATGTGTCCAAGGAAGCCTCGGATATGGTGCTGGTGGATGATAACTTCGCCTCTGTGGTGGCAGCAGTGGAAGAGGGGCGGGCTATCTTCAACCGTCTGCGCAACGTGATTCTCTTTCTTCTGGCTACCGGCATCGGTGAACTGCTGGCGTTGATCTTCGGCGTGCTGTTCCTCGGCATTGCGCCGTTACTCGCCCTCCAGGTCCTCTGGATTAACCTGGTCACCGGCAGCATCATGGCTGTGTCGCTCGGTCTGGAACCAAAAGTGGGCGACGAACTGACTACGCCTCCCCGTCATCCCAGGGTCGGGCTCCTGTTTCCCGGGCTACTGATGCGCATCGGGTTTCTCTCGCTGATGCTCGGTATCGGCACGGTGCTGGTCTTTCACTTCATGGAGGCTGCCGTCGGTCTGGAAGAGGCCCGTACCGTCGCCTTTTGTAGCGTTGTCATCTTTGAGTGGCTTCTCGCCTTTAACGCCCGCTCGGACCAGTATACCGTCTTCCAGTTGGGGGTATTTCGTAACCGCTGGTTGTTTGTGTCGCTGTCGGCCGCAGTTTTGCTGCAGATAGCGGTTGTCTACGCTCCTTTCCTCCAGGCGGCGTTCGACACCGTCGCCATAGGGATAGTGGGATGGGCTGTCGCCTTGATCCCCGGCGGAGCGATATTCGTGGTTGAAACGCTGCGCAAGATGGCGCGTCCGCAGCTCTTTCACCGGGGCAAGTGGCAGCCGGCCGCCGGCGCTTAGTTCGTGGAGGGAGACGGGTTGATTAAGGAAAGGACGATAGCATATAATCGTGCCCCCTGGGGAATGGCGGGTTGCCGGTACGTGGTGAGAACACCAATGCGTAGTCGACGAACTGCTGA
>PWRA01000016.1 GCA_003556385.1 Dehalococcoidia bacterium
CTTCGCTAAATCTTATCGCCAATGGAGCCAGGGCCTCCTCTGGCGATAAGATTTAGCGAAGAAACGGCGGCAAGCCTGATTGAGGGAGCGGGCTTCACGGTGGAGACAATCAAGGACAGCGGACCTTATCATTACCTGGTTGTTGCCAGGCCGTAGTTACAGGGTCACTCCGGATGCTGTTGCGCATTTCAGCGGTCCGTTCTATGGCACGCGCTGCGTGCCTTATCGACAAGCCCGTTTCATGTCTTGGGCGACGGTCACAGGGCAGCTTCGCACTTCAGTTCTATCGACAAACAGGAGCACATCGTGTACACTGATGGTACTTGAATTCCCCTGAGGCTTCGGCCGATGGGCGCTGAAGTGCCGCGATCGCGGCACTTCAGCATTTTATTGTAGCATGCACAAGGAGCTTCAGAGAGTGGCGACTCAGAGAGTTTTCTCCATTGATGACCAGGTACTCGCTGCATCACAGTTTCCTCGTGTGCTTACAGATAACCTAGGAACCTTCCAGAAGCCTGCGGCGTGGTAGCTGGCGTCTGAGATCTGGCTGCAATTCTGTCCGGGCATCCAGATAACCATAGGGGTGCCCGTGTGATCAGCGGATCAGAGCTAGAAAGCAGTGGAATGCGGGGGCTCCAGGCCAAGCAGGGCGTTCTACCCCAGAACATAGCTGAAGTGTGTCAGTGTATTGCTACCATGCCAATAGCACAGCTGCCCGTTCCGGCCACCAGATGGCGCTCGCCCGCGCGTCGCCATCTTCTTGTCGCCCGCCGGTCTTATGTGATTGTCCGTGGCGGCGGGGCGTGCTATCATATTTAGGTGGTGCAGACAGGCCGTGTATCGCCGGGCCGGGGAGAATCTGTGGTGGTGGCTCACCATTACAGGCTGGTCTGCGAGGGGATTGCCCGGATCCTGGAGGACGCCGGCTTTGACGTCATACGGCAGGCGGACACCGGGGAAGGCCTCTCCCGGCTGGCACAGGAGCATGAACCGGACATCCTGCTGGTGGACTGGGAGATTTCCGAGGTCGCTCCGGATACAATCCGGACGCTGACTGAGAAGCACCCCCGTATGGCCATCGTCATCCTGACACAGCCACAGTCGACGGAAGCCGTCCTTCCCATTCTGGAGGCGGGAGCCAGGGGTTACCTGTCGGTGAACCTCTCATCGCAGGAGTTCGTGCAGTCGCTCCGTATGCTGGCAAAGGGGGGTATCGTCGTCTCACAGGAGATGGTGAAGGGCATCAAGCTGGAGCTGACTACCGACCAGGCCGCCAGGAACAGGGAGGACGTGAGCATCCGCGAACGAGAGGTGGTGCAACTGGTGTGCCAGGGCGCAACCAACCGTGAGATAGCGGAGAGGCTGATAGTCTCGGAGCACACCGTGAAGGTCCACCTGCGCAATATCCTGACCAAGCTCAATCTTCGTAACCGCCAGCAGATCGCCGCCTATGCAATACAGGAGGGCCTGGTGACCGACATCACGTCTGAAGAATCTTCCGAATCCCCCCACTGAGCACCCCATCCCGACTGCGTCACCGATCTGATTAGCCCGGGATAATCCTTTTGGCGGGCCGGATTTAGCCTATGGGGCGATGTGCCGGTTTTCCGCCGGTGCTACACTTTGACAAACCATACGACCCGGCCGGGACACGGGAAAGATGTGGAACCGTAGCGGGAAAGGAGGGACACATGATCGAAGTCAGTGAACTGGCAGCGAATGCCCTGGTGCAGAGCCTGGAGGCGAGCGGGGTGGAACCGGACAAGGGATTCCGGCTGACCAAGCAAGAGGACCGATTCGCGCTGGAGATCGACATCCCTGCCGATGACGACGTGGTGATCAGGCATGAAGGATCCATCGCGCTGATCGTCGACCAGAGCACCGAGGACGAGGTCGGCGATGTGCTGATCGACGTGGAGGACAGGCCGGACGGGCCTCAGCTGATGATGCGCAGCAAACCCTCTCCCGAATAGCCGGCACATGGACCAGAGACAGCAGACCAGGGCGAAATCGCAGGCCCGGGGCCCGTTACAGTAGATAAAGCCCCGGGAACCTGCTACTGCTGAGGCGCCTGCACCGGCAAGAGTACGGCACAGGTGTCGCCCCGGAGAGGAGAGCGATGGAGATTAAACCCGGAGTTCCGGTCGTAGATAAGAATGGCAAGGAAGTGGGCTCCGTGACCCACCTTGCCCGTGATGGCTGGAGTGGCGAGATTAAGAAGTTCATAATCACCACGCCCGAGACCGATCTTTTCTTCACGCCCGAGGACGTGGTCGAGGCGAACGATGCCGTCATAAAGCTGAAGGTCGCGGTCGATGAATGACAGATAGAGGGAATGCCGCGTCGTTTCTGCGGCGTTTGTCTTATCCAGCCGAGGTAGAATCCGACTCCGTAAAGGTATTTTTGATTATGTTATGTGTTCGTGCTATGGTAGCATGAGTAATTCAACAGTAGAAGGAGCCCAATGAAGATACTTTTGGTCTATCCCCAATATCCAGATACCTTCTGGAGTTTCAAGCATGCTTTGAAATTCATCCGTAAGAAGGCAGCGTTCCCCCCTCTGGGCCTATTGACGGTGGCCGCAATGCTGCCCGGGGAGTGGGAGAAGAAGCTTGTGGATCTGAATACCACGAACCTCACGGATAAAGACATAGAGTGGGCTGATTATGTGTTTGTCAGCGCTATGGTAGCGCAGCAGGACTCGGCGAGGGAGGTAGTCGACAGATGCAGGAAACTCGGAACCAGGATCGTCGGCGGGGGCCCTGTTTTCACCACTGGATACGAAGAATTCGGCTATGATGATATAGATCATGTGATATCCAGCGAGGCTGAAGATCTGCTGCCGCTCTTTGTGGAAGACCTGGAGAAGGGATGTGCCCAACATCGCTACACGTCTGAAGAATGGCCGGACGTAAGCAAAACTCCGGTACCTTTATGGTCGCTGATCGACATAAAGAAATACGGGGCAATGAGTATTCAGTACTCCCGGGGCTGCCCCTTTAACTGCGAATTCTGCGACATCGTCGTAATAAATGGACATGTGCCGCGAACCAAAGGCGCAACTCAGATAATAGGCGAACTGGACGCATTATACGATATAGGATGGAGAGGCAGTGTATTCTTTGTTGACGACAACTTCATCGGCAACAAGCGGAAACTGAAGTCGGAAATCCTGCCGGCGATAGTCAAGTGGATGGAAGAGAAGAAACACCCCTTTGCGTTCTTCACTGAAGGGTCTGCCAATCTTGCCGATGACGAGGAGCTAATGCGACTAATGGTCAAGGCAGGATTCGACACCGTATTCGTCGGCATCGAAAGCCCCAACGAAGAGAGTCTGACCGAATGCAACAAATCGCCGAACAAGAACCGGGATTTGCTGGCCTCGGTCAAGAAGATACAGAATAATGGTCTGCAGGTGCAGGGAGGGTTCATCCTCGGCTTTGACAGTGACCCCCTTTCCATCTTCAAGAACCAGATCGATTTCATCCAGAAGAGTGGAATCGTTATGGCTATGGTCGGGGTACTGATGGCTCCCCCGGGGACAAAACTGTATCAACGTCTGAAAAAGGAGAACCGTTTACTGCCGGGTGGTACCGGCGACAATACAGATGGTTCAACCAACTTCATCCCCAAAATGGGGCATGAGACGCTTGCGAGAGGCTATAAGCATGTTGTGGATACAATCTATGCGCCCAAGCCGTACTACGAGCGTATCAGGACCCTCCTCAGGGAGTATAAACCCGCCTACAAAAGGAAGATCACGATCTCTCTCCTCCAGCTGTCAGCATTGATAAGGTCCACATGGGTCTTGGGCGTAAAGGAGAAAGGGAGAATACATTATTGGAAACTGGTTATGTGGACATTGCTGAAGAAACCGAAAACCTTCCCTCTATCCATGACGCTTGCGGTTCAGGGATTCCATTTCCGCAAGGTGGCCCAGAAGGTAGTCGGTCAGTCGCTCCGCTGGTCGGGCAATACCACGATCAATAGTCGTAGCCCCTCAACATAAGTCCGCCGGGCAACACAATTGGCTGGACCGATAAATGAGGATCAGCGGCCACCTTTTACCGGTCTCTTGCTTGCTATGCCATGCCGGCCTGGCTGTGCCGAAAGGCGTGACCCGTTGTCGGGCGCAGGCTGCGCGTAATCAAAGCCTTGAAGCGTCAGCCGCTCCAGCGGCGCGTTGAGAAGCCTCTCAAGGGCGCTTATCCTGTCAGCATCGGCGCTGGTCACAAAGGTAATCGCATCTCCATTCTTCTCAACTCTTCCGGTACGGCCAATCCGGTGGATATAGTCATCGGTAGTCTGCGGCATATCGTAGTTGATGACGTGGGAAATGCTCAGGACATCGATACCACGGGCGGCGATATCGGTTGCCACCAGGATCTTGATACTGCCTTTGCGAAACCCTTCAAGCGCGGCTCGACGTCGGTTCTGCGGAAGGTCGCCCTGCAGAGAACTCACCCGATAGCCGGCTCTTACCAGCTGCTGAGACACGCGTTCGGCCCGGTGTTTGGTACGGGTGAAGACAAGCACCGACTCCGTCCTGGTTCTACGCAGAATTTCCTTCAACAGATTCGTCTTCAGATGCTGCGCCACGGGGTACAGAGCGTGTGATACTGTTTCCGCCGGTAGCTGGCGGTCAACCTGTACTGTGACCGGGTCATGCAGGATCTCACGCGCCAGGCACCGGATACTGGCGGGCATGGTAGCCGAGAAAAGCAATGTCTGGTGTTTGTGCAGTATGCACTTCAGGACACTACGTACCTCAGGCAGAAAACCCATATCGAACATTCGGTCGGCCTCGTCAATGACGAGCACGTCCAGATCTGACAAGCTGATGGTCCCCCTCCACAGGTGGTCGAGCAGACGGCCCGGGCAGGCCGTGACGATCTCAGCGCCGTCGCGCAGGCCACGGATCTGCAATTCGATACCCACCCCGCCGTAGACAGCAATACCCCGCAACCCCGTCTTGCTCCCCAGGCCGTTGATAACCTCGCAGGTCTGCTCCGCCAGCTCCCGCGTCGGTGAGATTATTAGGGCGCGGACATGCCCTCGAGGACCGGACATCAGTCGCTGCAAAATCGGCAGCACGAAAGCCGCCGTCTTGCCTGTCCCGGTCTGCGCAAGTCCAATGACATCACGCTCCTGCATTACGAGCGGGATGGCCTTTAGTTGAACCGGTGTGGGTACCGAATAACCGAGCGCACGTACACCGGCCATCACGCTCGGGTGGAAATCAAATGCTTCAAAATTCATTAAGCTCCTAGGTGAAACGTGAGTCCAAAACCTCGACGACCGGTCAGATGGCTCATATCTTCCCATATCATCATGTCTTCCTCACCCTCTTCTATTATTCGACGATTGTTATGTTCAGCAGCGGACAATGCCATAACCCTGCGGCACTGTATCTTCTTTGACATCAAAGGACGGATTGCGCACACAGATCCTGACAGTCCGCCTGCGTAACCGCGCTAAGGCAGGGGCGGAAATAGGATGCCCTAATATCTTCTTCCCTTTGCCCCACCAGACCGGCCACCTCTCCCATCACCGTAAGGTCGACCACCTCTGCTGTCAGAAGGAGGGCGGGCCGCGTCTACAACTAGCGTCTGATCCCTCAGCGTCTTCCCATTCAGGCCGGCAATGGCGGCTTGACCTGCGGACACCGATGCCATTTCAACAAACCCGAACCCCTTAGGTCGGCCGGTGTACTTGTCTGTTATGAGGCTCACAGACTTCACGTCTCCAAAAGCCCCGAATTCGTTACGTAACTCCTCTTCAGTTACCAGATAGGGTAAGTTTCCCACATAAATCTTCATTGTATCGCTCCTTTCGCTTAATCTTCCAATCCTTTTCCGATGGTCTGGCCACCACACAAAGCATTTCGGCCGATCGTGATTTCGACCAGCGGCTAATTGGTTGCTCTCCTGCCTACCAGTAGGCACGTGTTTGCCTGCTCCTCTACCCTTTGCGGCGTGTCGTCCTTATCGGGGGTTTACAGTGACAGCGGGCATTTGCTCGCCCGGTGCGCCTGCGCTGGTCTGCACCCTATTCTGAAAACGCAACGAGAAAGGATACCGGGTTTCACTCGATTGCGCCCGAGAGTACAAGGACAGGGCTCGACACCGGATTCCAGCGACATGCCTGGGCGAGGTGACACCTCGCCCAGGCATGTCCTCGGGGTTCCGCTCGCCTTATCTGGCTAGTCTGACTTTGTTGTAGCACTCGCTACAGTAGACCGGTCTGCCATTCCGAGGCTCAAAAGGCACTTCGGTGTTTTTGCCGCAATCGGCGCACACAGCAGGAAAAAACTGACGCGGGAGTCCGTAGCTGTTACCACGACTTCCGGATCGCTCTGACTTCCTGGCCTCGCGGCATGAGGGACAGCGCTTGGGCTCATTAGTATAGCCCTTGGATTGAAAGAACTCTTGTTCCTCGGTGCCGAAAGTGAAATTGGTGCCACAATCGGAACACTGGATGGACTTATCCTGAAAACTCATTGGATGACCTCCTTTCTTCTTAGATTTTAGCCAGATTCTGGTCACCCAATGCCGATGTCGTCCGAAATGACTTCAAGAAGCCTGCAATAACCTAAACCGTAAACTAATGAGATTATCATACACCGCGCGAGTCTCTTTGTCAAATATGGCCTGAAAGTGGTAGAACACTGTTCTGTTATGGTAGTATGAGACGATCGATATAAGAGGGAGCGCAGATTGAAGATACTCCTCGTTTACCCCCGGTATCCCGACACATTCTGGAGTTTCAGGCACGCCTTGAAATTCCTCTTCAAACAGGCAACTTTTCCCCCTCTGGGCCTGCTGACCGTGGCCGCAATGCTACCAAAGGAGTGGGAGAAGAAGCTTGTGGACCTGAACACCACCAACCTCTCGGACAGGGACATCGAGTGGGCTGACTATGTGTTCATCAGCGCTATGGTGGCGCAGGACGACTCGGCGAGGGAGGTAGTCGACAGGTGCAAGAAACTGGGAACCAGGATCGTCGGCGGAGGCCCCGTCTTCTCCCTCGGGTATGAAGAGTTCGGCCACGAGGACATAGACCACCTGGTGTCTAACGAGGCCGAAGACCTGCTGCCGCTCTTTGTCGAAGACTTGAAGAAGGGATGCGCCAGGCACGTCTACGCGTCTGAACACTTCCCCGACATAAGCAAAACCCCTGTCCCGCTGTGGTCGCTGATCGACCTGAAAAAGTACCAGGCGATGAGTATTCAGTATTCCCGGGGTTGCCCCTTTGACTGTGAATTCTGCGACATCGTGATCATGAATGGCCATGTGCCGCGGACCAAGAGTGCGACTCAGATAATAGCCGAGTTGGACGCATTACACGATATGGGATGGAGAGCCAGTGTATTCTTTGTTGACGACAACTTCATCGGCAACAAGCGGAAGCTGAAGGCGGAGATTCTGCCGGCGATAATCAAATGGATGGAAGAGAAGAATCATCCCTTTGCCCTCTTCACCGAAGGGTCGATCAACCTGGCCGACGACGAAGAGCTAATGCGACTAATGGTCAAGGCAGGATTCGACACCGTATTCGTAGGTATCGAAAGCCCCAACGAAGAGAGTCTGATCGAATGTAACAAATCGCCGAACAAGAACCGGGATTTGCTGGCCTCGGTCAAGAAGATACATAACCACGGTCTGCAGGTCCAGGGAGGGTTCATCCTCGGCTTTGATAGTGACCCCCTTTCCATCTTCAAGAGCCAAATCGATTTTATCCAGAAAAGCGGCATCGTTACCGCCATGGTCGGCGTGCTGATGGCTCCCCCGGGAACAAAACTGTACAAACGCCTGAAAGAGGAGAACCGTTTGCTGCCGGGCGGCACCGGAGACAACACGGATGGGTCAACCAACTTCATCCCCAGAATGGGACATGAGACGCTTGCCAGAGGCTATAAGCATGTTGTGGATACAATCTATGCGCCCAAGCCGTACTACGAGCGTATCAGGACCTTCCTCAGGGAGTACCGGCCGGGCACCAGGACAAGAATGAGGTTCTCTCCCGTCCATTTAATCGCCTGGCTGAGATCTACGTGGGTGCTGGGTGTCCAGGAGCAAGGCAGGCTGCATTACTGGAAGCTGATTCTGTGGACCGTGCTCAGAAAGCCCAAGTCCTTCCGTCTGTCTGTGACGCTTGCGGTCCAGGGACTTCACTTCCGCAAGGTGGCCGAAACGATCCGTCAGCCCGCGGGCGGCGACATCCAGACACTGGAGCAGGCAACGGAGATGGCAGGCAGGGACAATTAGCCGTCAGTCGGAACGACTTTTACGCATTCTCTCCCTGGAAGATGCCCCGGTAACCCTCGGCTGCTGCTCGGCTCAAGAAGGAGAACACCATCTGGATGATCCTGGCGTCTCTGTGCAGCCGAACACCCTGCGGGTTGTATACCATCATGAGCGACTGCGACCTGCCCGAATAACCGGCGTCCCAGACCGCGCTATGAACGCTGACCCCGCACCGCAGAAGGCTCGACCGC
>PWRA01000143.1 GCA_003556385.1 Dehalococcoidia bacterium
ACGAAATACCGACGGCTTGTCAAGATCAAGAACGAATACGATCCAGACAACATTTTGCACTTGAACCATAACATCAAACCTTTATAAGGGACCGGGTGCGGCAGAATCCCGTTTTGATCTCAGCAGTACTACAGGGAAGGAGAGAAGATGGAGGGTTAGAAAATGGCCGACGAAAAGGATGATCTTCAAAAGAAACACGCTGTTTCCAAAGACTCAACCGGGATGGTGACTGTCAACGGTGTCCGGTTAGCCTACGAGATTCACGGAACCGGACATATTCCTCTTGTCATGGTGCACGGAGGATTTGAATCCCGCCGGACATGGGACTGGGTTGTTCCACACCTGGCGGATTCGTTTCGCGTTCTCACCTACGACCAACGTGGGTACGGTGAGAGTGAGCGGCCGGGCGGTCAAAGCAACATACGCGATCATGTCGCCGATCTTGCCGCCCTGATCGAACATCTGGGGCTGTCGCCCGTGTGGGTGGTGGGACAGTCTAGTGGCGGCACTATAGTGCTTCGTCTGGCCGGAGAGAGGGCCGACCTCCTCCGAGGCATTATAGCCCACGAGCCAGGTGGGAGTAACCTGCTTGCCGACGATCCGGCCACAGCCCAGATGCTCGAGCGTATTCCTCAACTGTTCGCCCAAGTCATTGAGCGGATCAAGTCTGGCGATCATGCCGGTGCCGCCGAGCAGTTCGTAGAGGAGGGGCTTGGAAAGGGCCTGTGGGCCAAGTTCCCACCCGAGTTCAGGCAAGACGTGATCGAGAACACACCATCTTCTCTCGACGGTCTGAACGATCCAGAGGACGATTTCGTCGATCTCGAGTGGATCAGAGGATTCACGCGCCCGACTCTACTTACGTTCGGAGATCAGACTGCGCCTATATACCCGCCGATCATCACCAGGCTCGCCGAGACGATGCCGTCCGCAGAAGTACAAGAGTTTACGGGAGCGGGACACCCCATACAGGCGGAGCAGCCAGAGGACTTCGCCGAAGCGATCAACGCCTTCGTCCGCAGGCACACAGAATGATGTGGAAATTGTCTTCTTGTATAAGCATTTAGGGAGGTTCAGTCATGTCGGTCGAGCAAAACAAAGAGACTGTCTGGCGTTTATTCGAGATCGTCAGATCACATGATTTGTCGGCGCTCGAAGAGGTCTGTGATGAAAGTATCGTGTATCGAAACAATGAGGAGGGAGAGATGCAAGGCCTCGACGCCTACCGGGAAATGCTGCGCGAGGATATCGAGGCCTTTCCCGATCTAGATCCGGAACTGCAGGAGATGATCGGCGAAGGCGATCGAGTGAGTTCGGTTCATATTGCGCGGGGAACTCATGAGGGCGACTACGTTGGGATCGCACCGACCGGACGGAGAATGGAGCTTGTCGTCAGCGACCACTTCACCCTGCGCGGTGGGAAGGTGATCGAGCACCGAGAGTTCAACGACGTGCTCACCATGCTCAGGCAACTCGGCGCCGCCTCCGATGAGCTTCGCCCCGGCGGCAGGGACTGGCCACGGCGGGGGACGCGTCTGCGCCCGCAGTGAGTCAGAGGCAACTCAGAACGCTGGCGTCGGGTTGAACGGGTACGGCCCCTGCATGGCCCGTTGAGTCACCGGGTCAAAGGGACCTGTTTATCTCCGGGCGGCGCCCGATGCGCACGACAGTCACCAGTTGCCGGTCATCGTCAACGGCATAGACTATCCGGTAATCGCCCTGCCGGATTCGCCACAGGTCTGCGCCCCTGACCTTCTCGGTGCCTCTCGGCCTCGGCGTCTGTGCCAGGTCCCCCATAGCCTCAACCACCCTCTGGAAATCACTCTGCGGCAGCCTGTCCAGAGCGCGCTGTGCCCGGCGCCCCTGATCAACCCTGTACATCCTTCGGCCCGCGCCGGGACTCAAGATAAGCTTCCAGGGACATTGTGCCTCCGGTATCCGCCAGGGAAGCCAGTCCTTCAGCTGCATCGATGTCGTCCTCCAGCTTGGCGATTATGGCCTCGGTCAGCCACTCCCTCATCGTCCTGCCCTGCAAGGCGGCAAGGGCCTTCACCTTATTGCGGAGCTCCGGTTCTATGTCCAGGAAATATCTCGACCTGCTGGCTGTATTGGGCATTGTCTTCCCTCCTTGGAGCACTGAGGCTGCTTTGATAGCCATGATAGCCATGGTTGTCAAGGCAGGGGGCTGGCCGCGGGAGAAACGAAAGAGTCTATTCTAAAGGCGTTTCCCTGTCTGGCGTCCGAGGATATAGATAAGCCCTGCCAAGGTCGAACTGGTGCAGAAGCACCGGAGATTGTGCAGGAAGTAGCCCCCAGGCTCATCCAGTCCTGTTCGGAGCACGGTGACGGTCTGCCGTCTGAGCCACAAGCTGCCGCCCCTCTACACGTGGCGAAGCACATATCCCGTTAAGCATATCCTGACGCGAAAGCTAGCTGGGTTGAGTGTAGAAGACTTTGTGGAGCTTCGAGGGAAAACGGCAACTGCTACTGCTCAGGCGAACTCGCTCCTGGCCTTAACTACGAATATGATCGCGGGAATTCCCAGAAACCAGGCAATCAAGACCGCACAAATAGACCCGGCGAATGCCAACCCCCAGGCCCGTCTCTTCAACGCATACACACTGCCTACCAGGGCCACTGTCCCCAGTAGCAGGCCCGCTATTCCCAGCATCAGGGCCGCAAATGCCCCAGCCTGAACGTCTCCGACGACCCGGGCACCAACCAGCGTAAACATCAGACCCCCGGTAACACCAAGGGCCCCGGCAATGGCACTCAGAATACCGGCGGTGGTGGACTTCCATACTGTTCTGTTCTCCCGGCAGTACCGGAGAGTAGACACAACACCCACAGCAATTGCCCCGACCGCCAGAGCCATTCTGATGATCGTGATGTGCAGAATGGGCACGCCAAATCGTTCAAAAGGGAACAAGAAGGAGAATATCAAGACAAGGGCCGCAATGACGACAACGCTATGGGCGCGGCGATACATCCGAACACAACTCCGTTGTAAGGACTAACCTATGGCAAAATGCCTACACTATATTATACCATATGACGTCCACCCATACGTCAAGCCTTTCCCGGCTCCCGTTACAGTAGCCGCTGCGAGTGGAAACGTCGAGCTTTCAAGATGGTAGGCTGGGACGACTCGGTGAGTATCCAGCGAACTGAGTGCATGAAGCTGTTCAATGGGGAGTACACCGCAGTCGCGCGGGTGATGCTGAGAGATGAAAGAGGCGGCCTAGAGCAGCTTGGGGTCCTGGCGGGTCTCCCACTCCTGGGGCAGAAGCTCTTTGAATATGCCGGGAAACTTCGGGGGGTAGATGTCGTACAGGTGCTGGTACATGGTGACGATCATGGCATCCAGGTCCTTGATGCGACCCCAGGCACGCTGCGCATGGTCGGTTGCCAGGAAGACCTCCCGGCAGTATCCCTTCAACTCACGCATGAGGTGCTTTAACGCTTCCGCCTTGCCGTCGGGCGTAGCAGCCGACTCGATGGAGCGGCTGGCCTCGAGGGCACGCTGGATGAACTCGGTGGCGATCACGCGGTGGCTCCGGCCCCTCCGAAGTTCGAGCAGGGCCGCGTCCTTGTGCTCGCCGGCCAGCCCTCCCTCTTCGATGCCGGTCGTCAAGTAGTCGAACCGGGTGTCGAGCAGAAACTCGAGGATGCGTTCCGCTCCCGCGTAAGTGCTATCGCCGGGATGCGCGTACCTGGTGGCAGCGAAGGCCGCGTCCTCGGTGGCCGATCCGAGGAGAAGCTCCGACAGGCGGTATCCGTGCAGGAACGGGCGCTTCTGCCGCCCCTCTTCGGGCCTCCAGCCCCAGTTGCAGGCCCGCTTCATCAGGCGGTAGTGCAGGGCCACCTGCTCTTTGGAATCAAAGCGGGGGACGGCGTATCGGGTACTGTGAAGCAAGGCGGCATCGGTACCCAGCTGCCTGGGCATGCCGAAGGCATCCAGGACCGCTCCGTAGATATGCACGAGGAAACGACCGGGCTCCCAGATGACGAGCGGCAGGTGCTTGTAGACCGCCTCTTCGAAGTCGATCCCGTTGAACTCCCCGGCATCCCGGGGCGGGTAATGTCCGTCGTAGCGCAGGACCAGGCGCATCTCGGGGGCCCAGGAGACCTGGTTGAAGCGGACATGGGGCAGCTTTGTGATATCGCCCACGCTCTCCAGGTAGTCATCGGGAGTGACGAAGCGGACGTCGGCGATCTTCTTCTCGATAACCCTCTTCCAGGCCTGCTCCATGATCCGGAGGGCGATATCGCCGAAGTCCATCAGCTCCAGGTCCTGAATGTACAGTATCAAGCCGCGGTCGGGCAGCTCCCGGAGCGCACTTTCCAGCACTTCGGTGTACTCGTCTACTCCCTCCTCCAGGGATATGGGGAAGGGTATATGGGCTTTGTTGCGGTATTCTTCGGCAAAGACCCAGTATCGCCCCAGAATGTAGCCCTGGTTCTTCACTCCCGCCGGATCGTAGCGGGTTATCGGCCGCCAGATGCGCTGCGATACCGGAAAGTGACGGGGCAGCGCCAGGACATCGGGCCCCACGGTAAAGGCACGGTACCGGATATCACCCTCGCCATCCACCGCGTAGTGCGCCGGGCGGTCGGCCAGATGGGGGAAGATAACGTATTCCATGCCGGCGTCTTTGTAGGCGCTCAGCCGGGCCGCATCCAGGGACCCCTCGGTGGGAAAGGCGCCGCGATGCCTGGGCTCGGGGATGCCCATCACCCCGTGCAGGAGCCCGGCATTGAGCTGGAGCTCGTCGGTTATCTCCTCGGGGGTGAGCAGGGCGATATGGGTATGATGGGCGTGGGTGTACAGGGGATACACAATGCCCTTCTTGTAAGCCGCGGTCAGGTTCTGGAGCGTCTCCGGTATGTACCAGGCCAGCTGCACCAGCAGTTCGTTGGTGACATCCAGGACTACCGGCGCACCCAGCGACTCCGCGGTCAGCACGAGGCGGGCGTAGATGTCACGTTCCTCTTTTGCTCGCCGCAGAACGTAGTTCTCTCCCCTGATGGCATCACGTATCTCGGGATCGTCCACCAGCGCAATAAGCTCGTTGGGCAGGTCCCACAGCGGCTCATGCGCGTGGAAGGCGAGAATGACATAGGCACGTTTCATGGTCCCTCCCTTTCTACCCGCCGAAGGTGAGTTCGCTGGAGACCTCGGGGTGCTCGTCCCTGTACTTCTGCTTCAATCGCTGGGCCTCACCCGTCTCCTGCCACTCCCCGGCCTTGTCCAGCACCGCCTGCAACAGTCTGCCCGCTTCCTCGACCTGTTCGCCATCTATGGCATCCCGCAGCGACTCCACCGCCCGGTAGAGATTGCGGGCACCCCACTCGATCATCTCCACACTCCACCAGGGCCGGCAGCTGGCCCACCAGTACTGGCAGCTGTGCAGTCCCTCGTCCAGCAGCCGCCTCGCCTCCAAAAACCCCGGCGACCCGGTCGGAGTCTCTTTGACCGTCTTGAGCGCAAAGTCGGTGAGCCGCCATTGCAGCTCGTGTAGCTCATGCCCCGGATACCGCCACTGCGGATAGGGTATGCCCTGCGCCATCTCATCTTCCCAGGTGCTCCAGGAGGACGAAAGCGGGTTGACCACGTCCACCCGGTCGAACCGCTCGATCAGCTGCGAGATGGTACACGTTTCGGGGGTTCCCCGGGCGAACACGTCCGAGAGCAGCTTCTCCTGCCCGGGGCGATGGTGGCCGTACACCTCGCCGTCGGTGCCCGTGAGCAGATAAGTGTGTTCCTCCAGCCTGCCCTCCAAAGCGGCCAGGAACGGATCTGCGGAAGGATACTCCCCGTAGGTAATGCCCGCGCTGAAGGGGCGTTCTTTGAAGAACACCAGGAAATCTCCCAGACCCTCGATCTTATAAAGCCGGTCGTATTTCACCGAGCCGATCTTCCCGTCATAAGCGAGTTCGTCCACGATTATCCAGCGGAAGCCCATCTCCGCCACGGCCTGCGCTACTTCATAGCTGTAGCACATCTCCGGAGGGAAGAAGCCTGCCGGCTTATACACCTCCCCGAAATGGCGACGGTTAACGTCGGTATTGAGCTTGATCTGCCTGATGACCTCGTCGCGGGGGATCAGTGGGAGAATGGGATGGTAGATGGCACTGGCGGTGAACTCGATTTGTCCCCGCTCCGCCAGCTCACGAAGACCGCGGATGACGTCCTCAAGCCCGTACCGGGCAAGCTGCTCCGTGAGCACGGCATTTATGTTAAGGGTGATCCTGCCGGCGGGCGCCTCCTGAAGTACACGCACCAGCTTCCGATAGCTCTCGTCGGTTACCTTACGGACTATCTCCTCGGTCTGGGTGGGCGGCTGATATATGTGAAGAAAGTTGCTCCAGTACATGGCGTCCTCCTCCCTACGTGTTACTACTGCACGAACAGACGGTCTTCCAGTTTAGCCCGGATGTCCCGGGCGGCGACGGTGCGGTAATAGTAGTCCCGCTTCGCCTCCTCATCGACCCCGCTCTTGTTGATGGCCCGATAAGCATTTACCGTGGTGCGCAGCTGGTCGAGCAAGCCCATGTGAATGAGGTTGATATCCCACATGGGGCGGGAGCTGGCCCACCACATCTGGCAGCTGTGCTCGGCCCGGTCCAGCAGTCCGCGCGCGATGGCGGCAGAGTGCTTGCTTTCCTCATTATCGGCACACTCCAGCGCCTTGTTGACCAGATCGATGCATATGTTCAGATGTTCCCACTGGAGACGGTGCACCTCGTTGTCGGGATCCTTCCACAACGGATAGTAGTTGCCGGCCTCTATGTCCTCGGCCGAGGTGCTCCACGATGACGGGCGCGGATCGATAACCTCTCCATGCGGAAAGAGGTCGAATAGCTCGCTGATGGTGACCGTCTGGATCCTGCCGGCCGTTTCACCATTGGTCAGGAGGGCCGTATGCTGTCCGGCCAGCGCCTTGGCCTGCTTGACGTCCTCCATCTGAGCCGGTTGTCCCAGCTCCTCGTATACCCTGGCCAGGAACGCCTGTTCCCAGTCCTGGATATGGTGGCCGTAGGTCTCGGCATCCATAGCCGTGACCACGTAGATGTTCTGCCTTTCGCCCTGCCACTCCTCCAGGTGGGCGATGAACTGCCCGGCCGTCAGCTCTTGAAAGCTTATCCTGTTGCTCAGCACATCATCGCGGAAGAAGACCACCATGGTCCGGCCCTCGTGCTCCACCCTGTATATTACGTCCATGGGCCAGTCCGCAGGGCAGGCAATGCCGCTCAGGATCATCCAGCAATAATCCGACTCGACCACCGGGCGCAGGATGTCCCGGCTGTAGCACATCTCGGGGGGGAAAAAGCCTGCCGGCTTATATGCCTGCCCGAAGGCACGGCGATTGGTCTGCGTGTTCAACTCTATCTGCCGCTTCACCTCCTCGTGCGGTATCAGGGGAAGGATCGGGTGATACTTGCCCGTCCCGGTGAACTCCAGTTGGCCCTTCTCGGCCAGGCTCCTGTAACCATCGATTACGTCTTTATGACCGCAGTCCATAAGCATATCGGTCAGGACGCCGTTGAAGTTTATGGTTGCCCGGGCGCCGGGGCACTCCTCGAAGACCTGGAGCAATGGGCGGTACGATTCATCGCATATCTTCTTCAACATCGACGCCGTCTGGGTGGGCGGCTGATAGAAATGCAGCAACTGGGCCCAGTAAATCATGTGCACCTCCGCGCCAAGACTCTACCGCTCCTCTACAGGAAGGTAATACTCCGCACTCATTGTAGCACATTGTCAGGCTGTAAAGTGCCCTTTCCCGGCGGTCGGCACGAATCACAGCGGTGTTTTCCGTCGGGGTCTCCTGACAGACACAGAAGCCAGGGGCTCTCTCCTCGAGGCTGACGTAGCTGCTTTCCAGGGTGATGGCTGACTGCACGGTTGGCGTCCATCACCGGATTTCACTATAATTCTCCAGTTGGTCATGAATCTAGTTGTGGCAGTCCGATGTCCCGTTGCCGTACAGGCGTAAGGAGTTGACCGGTGGTGCAGGTCCGGCAGGCCGAAGCAATCGATATTCCGCATATCAGAAAGCTGTACCGGATTCTGGATGCCGATGCCGAATCCTACCAACCGGAGAACTTCAGATGTATAGACAGGCCGGAGGATTTTCTGGCGGGCATCATTGAGGACGAAAAGGCGGACTTCCTGCTGCTCGATCTCGACGGGAAGGCTATTGGCTTTGCACTCGTGCAGGAGAGGGAGACGCCCGCCATCAGCTGCCTGGTGAAGCACCGCTTCATGTATATTCTGGATTTCGTCATCGCCGAGGAGTACCGCAGCAAAGGGTATGGCGGTACTCTGCTGGAGGCGGCCAAAGAATGGGGCAGAAAACGAGACCTTACCCGCTTAAGGCTTTCTGTCTTTCCCAACAACAAACGGGGCATAGAGTTCTATGAAGGCCAGGGTCTACGTGAGACCATGAAGACCATGGAGTGTTCGCTGTTAACACGAACAGACCCGTATTCTGGGACTGGATAACGACAGCTTACGACCGACTCAAGTAAGCCACAGGGGGATTCGATAATGGATAAGATAAGACTTGGCAGGACCGGGATGATGGTCTCCCGGCTGGGCTTCGGCGGCATCCCCATCCAGCGGGTGTCTCATGACGAGGCCGTGGCCGTGGTCCAGAAATGCCTCGACCTGGGCATCAACTTCCTGGACACGGCAAACGGCTACACCACGAGCGAAGAGCGCATAGGCGATGCCATCAAGGGACGCCGGGAACAGGCCATCATCGCGACCAAGTCCGGCGCCCGCGACCGGGAGCGAATGGAGGGGCACCTCAAGCTGAGCCTGGAACGTCTGGGGGTCGAGTGCATCGACCTGTACCAGCTCCACGGGGTCAGCGACTTCCAGACGCTGGAGAAGGTCCTGGCCCCCGGCGGACCGATGGCCGTGCTGGAGGACGCGCGGAAGAACGGCGTTATAAGGCACATCGGCATCACCTCGCACCAGATAGACGTGTCCCGGGAAGCTGTGAAGTCGGGTCGATTCGAGACCGTGATGTTCCCCTTCAACTTCATCACCGCGGAGCCTGAGGAGCAGTTACTGCCGCTGTGCCGCGAGCATGATGTGGGCTTCATCGCCATGAAGCCGCTGGCCGGCGGCGCGCTGGACAACGTGACCATTGCCTTTAAGTATCTCTTTCAGTTTGCCGAGGTGTTGTCGATCCCCGGCATCGAGAAACCGCACGAGATAGAGGAGATCGTGCGGGTGCTCCACGGGCCGCTGGACATGAGCGAGGCAGAGCAACGCGAGATGCAAAAGATGAAGGACGAGCTTGGCACCAGGTTCTGCCGCCGTTGCGACTACTGTCAGCCCTGCCCAGAGGAGATTCCGATATCGCTGATGATGTTTGTCGATACCGCGGTGAGACGAATGCCGTCGGACCGGCTGTTCACCGGGTTCGTGGCCGACGCTGTGGAAAAGGCAGCCGGGTGCGACGAATGCGGTCAGTGCGAGGAGAGATGCCCCTACGAGCTCCCCGTCCGTGAGATACTGGCGGAACAGGTCCGGCTCTTCCGCGAGGCCAAGCAACGATACGAGGAGCAGGCCTCCCCTGGTTGAGAGACTCCCCTGTTACGGGTCGCCGGCCCCGCCGACTCCGCGGCCTATCGGCAGCACACAGGACAGCCGGAGCCCTCAGCCGGTTTCCGGGCTTTGTGGAGGGCGGAGGTAGGGAAGGGCGGGACTAGGTTATCCTGCCGAAGTCCTTCTCAAGCTGACGCGAACTCAGGTGGATCATGGTCGGCCGGCCATGGGGGCAGGTGCGCGGCTGTTTCGTCTCCTCCAGCTGCTTTATCAGCCCGCGCATCTCCTCGCTGCTCAACTGCTGCCCGGATTTGACCGCGCCGTGGCAGGATAGGGACTGCGCAACCTTCTCCTGCCTTGGACCGGCGTCTTTCCCGCCGGAAAGATCTTCCAGCAGTGCCGACAACGTCTCGACGGCATCGCTCCCGACCGTGACTGCCGGCACGGCGCGTATCAGATAGCTCCTGTCTCCGAACGGCTCGATGTCGAAGCCGAAGGTAGCCAGGAACTCCCTGCCGGATCTCAGTGTCTCTTCCTCCCGGGGGCTGAGCTCCAGGGTTACCGGCTGGAGCAGCCCCTGGACCTCGACTGCGTTCTGCGACCGCTGGGCCAGGATTCGGTCGTAGAGTACGCGCTCATGGGCGGCATGCTGGTCGATCAGATAGAGACCGTCGGGTCCCTCCGCGATGATGTAGGTGTTGCCCAGCTGTCCCACCACCCTCAAGAGCGGAAGCTCCATGGTCGGCAACCGGGCGACGTCGAAGACAGGCGCGGTATCCGTTATCATACGGGGACTGTGCGAATGCCCTCCGCCCACCGGAAAGGGCGCCGCCCTGGAGCGGGCCACGGGTGTCCCGGCCAGGGCCTCCTCAACTGCTTTCCGTACGCTGCCGAAGACGGCCTGTTCATGGCTGAACTTCACCTGGGCCTTGGCGGGATGGATGTTGACGTCGAGCTCATGGGGCGGGATGGAAATACTGATGACGGCCACGGGGTGACGGCCTTCCATGAGTAGGCCCCGGTAGGCCTCCTCGGTGGCCCGGGCCAGCAGCGGACTGCGCACCCACCGGCGATTGACGAAGAAGCTGAGGTGGTTGCGGCCTGAACGGGCCAGGGAGGGCGGGCTTACCAGTCCCTCCACCTTATACATGTCGCCCTTCTGCGCCACCTCCAGCATCGCCTGCGCCATCTCGGGACCGTAGACCTCACCTACGACGTCGCGCAGGCTGCCGCTGCCGGTAGTGCGCAGACTGACACGTTTGTCGAGCACCAGGGTGAACCGCACCCCGGGGAAGGCCAGGGCATACTGGCTGACCAGGTGGGCGATGTGCCCGTTTTCGGTACCGACCGACTTGAGAAACTTCAGCCGGGCCGGGAAATAGCGAAACAACCGTCGCACGGTCACCGTGGTGCCCGGGGCCCTGGCCCTGCTCTCGCAGCGGACAATCTCCCCCTTGGCCAACGATGCGCAGGTGCCCGCGGTATCCGAATGCGCCTGCGTGAAGAGCTCCATCTCGGCGACAGCCGCGATGCTGGGCAGGGCTTCGCCCCGAAAGCCGAGGCTGCCTATCTTCTCCAGGTCGCCTACGCCGCCGATCTTGCTGGTAGCGTGTCTGCGAAAGGCAAGGTCGACCTCGGATCCCGGAATGCCCGCCCCATCATCGCTCACCTTGATAAGCTCCACTCCACCACCACGGGCCTCCACCTCGATGCGGGTCGCCCCGGCATCCAGGGAATTCTCTATGAGCTCCTTAACCACCGAGGCCGGCCTCTCGATCACCTCGCCGGCCGCGATCTTGGATACCAATTCGCGGTCCAGGACTCTGATCGTCATGACAGTCATATTTTACACGGTTAAGTGTATTCTGTCAATAGCTATGAGGAGAAGTCGAAGTCCTGCTCCATCTTCTCCAAGGGCGCCAGGCTGGCGAGGAGCTTCTTGACCCCTGCCTCCTCGAAGACTACCGTCAACTCGTGGTCGGTGCGGGTGGGGTTGCAGTTCATGACTATGCCGGGGCCGAACTTGCTGTGGCGGACGCGGTCACCGACCTTAAGCACCGGGCCGTCGACAGGGGCTGGCGCGGCAGAGAAGTCCCGGTCGAAATCCGGTCGGGCGACGGGAGCCGCGCTGTCCTGCCACAGGTCCCTGGGAGTGATCAGGTGGGGCGAGATATCCTGGAGAAAGCGGGACGGCGGGTTTGCCGTGCTGCCCCCGAACAACGCCCGGCGGCAACAGCGCAGCAGGTAGAGTCGCTTCCTGGCTCTGGTTATTCCCACATAGCAGAGCCGGCGTTCCTCTTCCATCTCGCCGGGGTCGTCGAAGGACCTCCTGTGCGGGAGGATGCCCTCTTCCAGGCCGACGATGAAAACGGCCGGGAATTCGAGTCCTTTCGCCTGGTGCAGGGTGATCAGGGTTACGGCGTCCGCCCTTTCATCGAGCTCGTCTATGTCCGCTACCAGGCTCACCTTCTCCAGGAAGGCGGTCAGGGCCTGTTCGGGGTCCAGTTCGTCATATTCGCCGGCAACGTTCTTCAGCTCCATCACGTTCTCCCACCTATCCTCACCGTCCTCCTGGCTCAATATGTAGTCTCTGTATCCGCTCTGCTCCAGCACCTCGTCCAGCAGATGGGGAAGACTGAGCTCGTGACTCCGGTCAATGAGCCGGGTCATCAAAGCTTCAAATCCGGCCAGGGCCTGCCTGGTGCGCGCGGGAAAGGCCTGCCTGTCGTCGCCGGCCCCGACGTCGCGGACTGCCTCTTGCAGCGCATCGAACAGCGAGGCATCGCGGGCTCTGGCCCGGGACTGAAGCTGGCTCACAGTGCGCTGTCCGATGCCCCTCGCAGGAACGTTTATGATCCGGGCCAGGCCGACGTCGTCCCGCCGGTTGTGAATGAGCCTGAGGTAAGCAATGACGTCCTTGACCTCTTTCCGCTGGTAGAAGCGGGTGCCGCCGACCAGTCTATAGGGCACGCCATACCGCATAAAGGACTCTTCCAGCGCCCGTGACTGGGCATTGACCCGGTACATGACGGCGCAATCCCTGAGCGAAAATCCCTCCTCACCGGCCAGTTTCTCCACCTCGTTGACCACGCATTGGGCTTCCTCCTCGGCGTTATAGGTCTCGATAACCGTGACCGAGGCTCCGTCCTCGTTCTCGGTCCACAGTTCCCTGGGTTTGCGCTGCCTGTTGACAGAGATGACCTCCGCCGCCACCTCCAGAATCGTCTTGGTGGAGCGATAGTTCTGCTCCAGGAGCACTACTTTGGCTTCCGGATAGTCCTTCTCAAAGCTCAGGATGTTACGCAGATCGGCAAATCTCCAGGAGTATATGGACTGGTCGGGGTCGCCCACCACGCAGAGATTCCGGTATTTCCCGGCCAGTTGCTTCATCAGCATATACTGGACGATATTGGTGTCCTGGAACTCGTCGACCAGGATGTGAACATACCTCGACTGGTACCGGCCGAGAACCTGAGGATGATCGCGAAACAGCTGCACAGTCTTCATCAGCAGGTCGTCGAAATCCACCGCCTGCCCCCGGTCGAGCAACTCCTGATAGCGCTGAAAGACTCTGAGCACGATCTCCTCGAAATAGCTGCCGACCCACTCGGCGTAGCCTTCGGGGCCGAGAAGGCGGCTCTTGGCCGAGCCGATGGCCGAGCGTATGGCCCGGGGGGCATATTGCTTGGGATCGAGGTCCAGTTCGGCCATGGCCTGTTTGATCAGGCTTAGCTGGTCCTCTTCGTCGTAGATAGCGAAGCTTGAGTCAAGCCCTATGGCCTTACCCTCGCCACGGAGAATCCGGGCGCAGATGGCATGAAAGGTGCCCAGGGTCAGCGCTTCTGCTCCCTGACCCAGGAGCTCTCCCAACCTGCCCCTCATCTCTCGCGCGGCCTTGTTGGTGAAGGTGACCGCCATGATGTGATGCGGCTGCACGCCGCAGACCCTGACCAGATAAGCGACCCTATGCGTGATCACTCTGGTCTTGCCGCTGCCCGGTCCGGCCAGGATAAGCACCGGCCCGGCAATAGCTTCCACGGCTTCTCTCTGGGCGGGGTTTAGGGCGGTCAAGATATCCATGCAGACCCAGCAATTATAGCATTGGGAGGGGAGAGCCCCCAAAGAGCGACAGATATGGCTTGAGCACAAATTCACCCCACCACCCGCTCCCTTGACCGGCCGGCGCCTATCAACTATGATGATAGGTGAACTGCCCGCAATTGTCGTGCATCGCTGTGATACGGTCATAGCGAGAGCAGGATCAGACATGTCCGAGCCGACGGAAATCACATTCGATATTGTCGTCTCCGGATGTGCCGCTAGCTGCTGGCATTGCTACGTCTGTGGCGGACCGACCACATTCATGCCGACGCAGAATTTCGAGAAAGTCTGTCGTTTCGTCGATGAGTTCAAGCGCATTGCGCAGGCCAAGGAGATAACAGTCTATCCCTATCTCGATCTGGAACCGATGCTGCACCCGGAGATCAGTGAACTGCTGTCCCTTGTCCGGGTCGCCGAGTGGTTCTCTCTCCCATCATGCATACCTACAACGGGAATGCCGATTGCCGCCAGAGAGGATTGGGAGAGAGTGCTTGAATCCTATTGGGGGGCCGGCGTGAGACAACTGGAATTCACACTTCATGGCCCGGAGGAGATACACAATCGAGCGGTATCACGAAAGAACGCCTTCCAAAGCCATCGCGAGGCGGTGCGCAGAGCGAAGAGGTGCGGCTTCGAGACCAAACTTAACCTGATGGTCTCGAAACCCCTGCTAGGCCGGTTTCGACAGACCATGGAGGCAGTGGACAGGAACGAATATGATTACCAGCGAGCGGCCATACCCCACTATGCGCCGAATGAGAGGCTTCGCAGATTTGAAAGACACCGTCCTCAGCTAAGGGACGTCACACCATACCAGGAGCTTCTTCAACAGTTCTGCAATGATGAAGCTCGCGATGGCGAGTTCTGGAGAGACATTGCGGATTTCACCGAGCAATCAGCTTACCGGGAACTGCTATCGAACGAAGATACATATATGACGTACCGGCAGGTTATCGAAACCCTCCCTACGTGGTATTTCGTGGCAGTCGGCCCCGACCTCGACATCTGGTATGGAAACGGCCTCCACCGGACCGCGAAACTGGGGCACATCGGAAGGTCGTCTCCCTCCGAAATACTGGACAAGGTTCTAAAGGAACACCCGAACTTCGCCTTCGGGGGATATTTCCCCATAGACCGACTCCCATCCCCTATTGAGGTAGCAAGACTGGTAGCTAAGCCCATCGGAGACAGAATCTACCAGGACTACGATAACTGTGAGATCCATGTAATGTGGTTAGACCAGTACCTGATGAAGCACCCGCCCGATCCACGATTCCCCACGAAAAAAGGCAGGCCTTAACACTGCCGGGCGCGAGCATCGGCGGCGGCGCTCACGAAGGGAGAAGGTCTCTTTCCATCGTCCACCTCCGGTAGGGGTTGACGACACCGACACAATGGACGACAATGGTGGTTGTAGAAGCCCGGGTCACTGCCGGGCGAGAAACAACGACGCATGCATTCAGGAGGTGAGACGAATTGAGTGTCACGAAAACAGACTCGACACATATCCGGCACATGACGCCCGATGATATAGATGCAGTTCTTTCCCTCATTAACAAGACCACGGATGAGACGTCCCGGGTCACCCGCAAGGACCTTTCGGCGTATCACCCCGGCGAGCGGTTTGACCTGAGCTTCGTTGCTGAGGCTGGACAGCGCATCGTGGGCTTTGTCATGGCCAATCTGCAGTACGTATACATCCCGTTCGTGGCAGTCTGTCTCATTCACGCTGTTGCCGTCGACCCCGAATTCCGGCGGCGCGGGATCGGCTCCGCCTTGATCAGTGAGCTATCGATCCTGTGCCATCTTCAGGATATAAACACCATACGCGCACTTCTGCGCAAGGACGATGCCCGGCTGCAGCGCTTCCTCGAGCACCTGGGGTTTCGACCCAGCAGCACGGTCAACTGGGACAAGACTTTCGAAGCCTGGCCGATCGACGGCTGACTTCGGTTCCCTTACCATGGCTATGCCGGGGACGGCGCCATCCACGCTACCCGGCAACCCGATGACTGCCCGGCGAGCGGCGGCAGTTTGAGCCAGCTACAGCATGCTGCTATACTTGTTCCTGAAATGGTTGATTGGAAGGACTGCCTGAACAACCTGGGGATATCGCTTGCCGGGGGACGTTTGCTGGAGCAGGCGTTCGTGCACCCGTCATACCTCAACGAGAACCCGGGCTTTGACGGGCCCGACAACGAGCGGCTGGAGTTCCTGGGCGACGCCGTCCTTAACTTCATCGTGGCTGAGAAGCTCTATGAAGAGTTCCCCCGTCTTCCCGAGGGTGTCCTGACTGAGATTCGTGCTTCCCTCGTTCGACGCGCTACGCTGGCGGAGTTAGCCTCTCATCTGGGGATTGGTGACTGCCTCCTGTTGGGGCAGGGAGAGGAGGGCAACGGGGGCAGGTCTAAGCCAAGCAACCTGGCGAACGCACTGGAGGCCTTGATCGCCGCCTTATATCTGGAGCAAGGGCTGGCCGAAGCGAGGAGGTTCATCCTCAGAGAGCTGGGGCCGCTGTTAGATGAGATAAAGGCAGGACGGACAATCCCGAACTACAAGGCCTTGTTGCAGGAACTCGTGCAGAAAGATAAGCAGCAGACACCGGTCTACCGCCTGGTGGAAGCCACCGGCCCCGATCACGACCGGCAGTTCACCGCTGAGATCCTGGTGGGAGGAGAGGCACTGGCTAAAGGAACGGGGAAGAGCAAGAAAGCTGCTGAGAGCCAGGCGGCGAGAGAGGCCTGGGAGAAATTGAGGTGCAACCATGGGCAGACGCGATTATAGACACAGAGAGCCGAAGAAACCCAAGAAGGGGGGTCAGAAGAGTAAACCGGTTTCGGAACTCGTGCAGCGCACAGAGACAGAGGTGGTTAAGAGGAAGAGGAAGCCCGCCGAGGAATCCGAGGATTAGACAGGTTGGCAGCCTACTTGGGGCTCTGGGGTAGAGGCGAGCTGAAGAAACGGGTAGAAGCGGCTGCATCTGCGCTCCCGCGCTGTTCAGTCTGCCCTCACCGCTGTGGTGTCGACCGCCTGGCCGGCGAAGCGGGCAAATGCCGGACGGCAGGTCAAGCTATTGTGTCCAGCTACGGGCCGCACTTCGGAGAGGAGGCTCCGCTGGTGGGCAGACGTGGCTCCGGCACGATATTCTTCGCCAACTGCAACCTCAGATGTGCGTTCTGCCAGAACTACTCCATCAGCCAGCTCGGCGAGGGCGAAAGGGTAAGCAAAGAACAACTGGCCCACATCATGCTCTCCCTTCAGGCGCGGTCATGCCCCAACGTAAACCTGGTGTCCCCCACCCACGTCGTACCTCAGATCCTCGAGGCCCTGGAGCTCGCAGTCGAGTCAGGCCTGCGTCTTCCCCTGGTCTATAACAGCGGGGGCTATGACTCAGTGGAAACACTCAGGCTGCTGGATGGCGTTGTGGACATCTATATGCCCGACATGAAATACAGCGATGAAGAGACCGCCAGGAAGCTGTCGGGCATCGAGAATTACCCCGCGATAAACAGGGCGGCGATCAAGGCAATGCACCGGCAGGTGGGCGACCTCGACATCGACGAAGAGGGGGTGGCACGGCGCGGACTCCTGGTCCGCCACCTGGTGCTGCCCAACGGGCTGGCAGGGACAAGGGAGGTGGTGAAGTTCCTGGCCAACGAGATCTCCCCCCATACCTATATCAACATCATGGCCCAGTACTACCCCTGCCACAACGCATTTCAAGTCCCCGGCCTGGCCCGGCCCGTATCGCCGGAGGAATACCGCGACGCATTGTTGCTGGCCCGCGGAGCAGGGTTGAGCCGCTTCGACAGGGATCTGTCCGCAGGGGTTCTCGGCCCGCGATTCCACCGGGGCTGAGGACGAGGAGACGAAGGGGAGCCCGAAGCGGCGAGAGTAGCACACAATGGCAGAGACATCTCAGACCGACGGGGCGATGGACGGCGCGCGGCTGTCAGCCACCGTGTACGGTCGCGTGCAGGGCGTCTTCTTCCGCTCCTTCGTGCGCAGTGCTGCCCGCCAGCTGGGCCTGAAGGGCTACGTCCGCAACCTGCCGGGAGGCGATGCCGTGGAGGTGCAGGCCGAAGGGGACACGGCCCTGCTGAACGCACTGCTGGACCAACTGAAGACCGGCCCGCCGGGAGCCAGAGTTACCGACGTTGAGGCAGAATGGTCCGGCTACTCAGGCCGGTTCACCGATTTCAACATAAGGCACTAACGAGACGCGTGCAGTAGCACCCATCGACCGCCCACCGGAAGTCCTCAGCAATACCGTCTGCAGATCTCCCGCGGCTCAACCGGCCTCCGGGCGTTGGAGTGCGAGCCATCGGAACCCGGTCCAATCAGGCGCCCATCTGGTCCTCAAGCTGGGCCCTGCCCTCGCTGATGAGGCTGAGATGCTCGGGGGCAACGCCGGCTACTTGAGAAGCCTCAGAGTCGATCTCCTGAGGCTCGCCGATGAGCATCCTTCCGTAATCCTCCGTCTTTCCCTGTGTGGGATCATCGTCACCGGTGCAGAAGAGCTTCTGGCGGGCTTCGATAATGCCGAGGTCAAAAGGAAGGGTGAAGTAGAGATCGGCCAGGACTTTCTCGATGCCGAGTTCGTAGAGAGCGCCCCAGCCACCCGAATCGCCCCTCTGATACTTGCTCACCGGCAACAGGCCGAGCAGGTTCGCTACGCTGAAGCTCGCCGAGTTGCCGCAGACCTTGAACGGCGTCACAGTGATCAAGAAGTCGCTGCGCAACACCACATTGGGCACCCAGAAGCTCTCCACAGCATAGAACTCCGTCAGTGGATTCTCAACCTCTATGAATATGGAGTCTCTGACATCGAGCATAAGAACATGGCGAAACTCATATCCCAGGGCTTTGTATGTCGGGTAGATCGACTCACCGCTGGCGGTGCCATCGGCGATGAGGATATCGGCGTTACTGATCTCCCTGATTCCTGTGATGATGTTATGCAGTAGCTTGGGACTTGTGGTTGCGGGGTACGGCAAGGGATAACCCGCACAGGGCTTGATCAGCACACGCCTGGCCCAGGAAAGCCCCGGCGGAGGACTAAACACGAAATCGGCATCTTTGACGATCATCGGGCTATTTGTCGGCACCCATCTCCGGTAACTACAGAGCCGGCTCCAGCAGTATGAACTCAGTGGCAGCAGGCAGGCTCTCCCGCTCAAACTCCACCTCGCTACCCCCTACCCTGCGCACCGGCTCCTTCTCCTTAAGGAAGTCTTCGGCGTCCGCTATAGGAAAGACACACCGCGACGTCCTGAAGTGCATGGGAATGACCACCCTGGGCTTCAACTGATCACAAATCCGGCTCGCTTCCGACGCGTCAATCGTGTAGAAGCCCCCAACGGGAACAAGCAGTATGTCCACGGCGCCGATCTCACTCACCTGCGCAGCAGTGAGCACATGTCCCAGATCACCCAGATGACACAGTACGATGCCGTCCATGGTGAAGCAGAGGACCGTGTTGGAGCCTCTCTCCTTGCCCTCGGAGGCATCGTGATCAGTGGCGATACCTCTAAACTGAACGCCCCGGACACGGCTGGCGCCGCTGCCTTTGACCACCTCGGGCTTCCCCTGCACTGTGGAAACATTGCCGTGATCCCCATGCTCGTGGCTAACCGACACGATATCGGCTGTCTCCGTGACCGGAGCGTAGTTGATGCCCCCACCCACCGCATAGGGATCGGTGATCACCCTCACACCGTCAGCGGACGTAATCAAGAAGCAAGCATGTCCCAACCACTTGATCTTCATATCGTCACCTGCCTTTGCGCTTCGTTCAAAGCGAGTTCGACCAGAGTCCTGACGCCGAACCCGGTAGCCCCCTTTACGAGATATCCGCTTTCCTTGGGCGAAGACTCAGGGCCAGCCACATCAACGTGAACCCAGGGCGTATCGCCAGCAAACTCAGCCAGGAACAGGGCCGCGGTGATGGCCCCACCCTGTCGGTTGCCGACGTTCTTCATATCGGCAATGTCGCTCTTTATCTGCTCCTTGTACTCCTCGGGCATGGGCATCTGCCACATCCTCTCTCCCGTTCGTCTGGCCGCGTCAAGGACCTTGTCGGCCAGGGCCTGATTGTTGCTAAACAGGCTGGCATAAAGGTTGCCCAGCGCTATGCGGGAAGCTCCGGTCAGGGTGGCCAGATCCACGAGCGGAGACAGACCCATCTGCCGAGCGTAACTCAGCGCGTCGGCCAGAATGAGCCTTCCTTCAGCATCCGTAGTCACCACTTCCACGGTCTTGCCATTCATAGCCTTGAGTACGTCCCCCGGCCTGAATGCCGTGGCGCTCGGCAGGTTCTCAGCGACCGGAACGACAGCGGTGACATTGATCGACGGTCTCAGTTCCGCAATGGCGCCGAGCGCCGCCAAAGCGGCAGCGGCACCGGCCATGTCCTGTTTCATGTCCCCCATTCCCTCCGAGGGCTTAATGGATAACCCTCCCGAGTCAAACGTTATCCCCTTGCCCAAATAGCCGAGAGCTTGTTGCGATCCTTCATCTCCCTTGTAGCTGAGAACGATCAGCCTGGGGCGCTCGATGCTTCCTCTCGCCACGCCGAGCAGCGCTCCCATACCCATCGCCTCCATGTCCTCCACCTCCAGGACCTTGAATTCCAGGGCGTGCCTCCTGGCCATTTCCCTGGCCGCTTCCGCCATCTGCCCCGGAGTCATGTAGTTAGCCGGCTCATTGACCATATCCCGGGCCGCGTTGGCGGCCTCCGCCACAACCCTGCCCCTGTGGACGGCCGACTCCAGGGCTGCGGCTTCATCCTCTTTCGGCACCACTATCAGCATTTCTCCGACATCCTCATACTCGGGCTTCTTATATCTGGCAAAGGTATAGAGGCCGAGTACGGCGCCCTCGGTTATCGCTTCAGCGGAGCGCCCGGCGTCAATGCCGCCAGCGCCGGCGCCATGAAGCACCGTGGCTATCTTATGGCAGTTCAGTCTACGCAATGCCCGGCAGAATTCTCCTGCTGCCCCGCGGACCCTGTCGGCAGTGAAGTCCTCGGATCTGCCCAGTCCGACTACAGCCACTATTCCTGCCGGGAGCTTGCCAAACGTATGAACGATGCTGACTTCGGCAAACTTACCCTTTATCTCTCCCCGCCTGATGAGAGCAGCAATGGCCCCGTCCAGGGCCGTGTCCACAGCGGCAGTAGCGCCGCCGGCCTGTTCCACTCCCTCAAAGAGGTTCACGACAACGGCGTCAGCATCGACCCGCGCTATGTCTCCGGCTATGACCTTGATCTCCATCACCCGCCTCCTGGAATTATGTAAAACTCAGGCCACTAATTCTACTTCATCCGGGCCCGAATTTGGAAGAGGTCGGCCGGGAAAACCTTGATTATCTGTCTGCCGCGCGTACGACCTTCTCGACCGCTTCACCGATATCCTGCGAGGTATCAACGACGAAATGGTTGCGAGAAATCTTCTCCTTCTTCGGCCTCATCCTGCTGTACACTTCCCAGTCCGCCTCGGAGTCATGCTCGGGCATGGCTCCCTTTTCGCGGGCAACAAGTCGCTGCCGCACCACTGAGGCGGGAGCCTCAACGGAGACCAGAATGAGCCTGGCCCCTGTCCTTTCGGCCGCCCTGTAGAGGTATTCTCGATGATGCTCCGCTAAACTGGTGGCATCGAAGATGACCGGTATCCCTTTGCCCAACAGTTCTTCGATGAGGGCATGACAGGCCGAAAAGAGCCGCCTGTTTTCGCTCTCGTTATGCTGGGGCGAGGGAAACAGCGTTCTCCGCAGTGTGTCGCTCGCCAGGACGGGGTAAGACAGTTTTTCGGCCAGCGTGCGGGAGAAGAAGGACTTGCCCGTCCCCGGCAAGCCGCTAACCACAATCAACGGAGGCTCTACCTGTGGGGCGGGCAGTACATCCAGGCTCTGCCTCAGTTTCCCGACATCTTCACGGAGGCTGCCGGTCATGACACGGCCATTATTGCCACGGGCCAACCTGTGTGTCAACCAGACGGTTGATCGAGTGCCCTGCGCCGGCCGAGTTCGGACCAGGGCGGGCAGGCCGAATCCAGCGTAACGTTCATCTTTTTACCACAGGGGAGATTATCTCCTCGTCTTTCCTCAGTTCGATGATGCGGTCGCGGATCATGGCCGCCTTCTCAAACTCCAGGTTCCTGGCGGCTGTCTTCATCTCCCGGTCCAGCTGCTTGATGAGCCGGCTGATCTCTTCCCTGGACACGGGAGTGGCCTCATAGGGAGTCCTTCTCTCGGCCACCGCCTGGACCCGCTCGGTTATATCCTTGATCGCCTTCGTGATCCCCTGCGGAGTTATGCCATGCTCCCTATTGTAGGCTTCCTGGATCCCTCGGCGGCGGCCGATTTCCTGGATGGCGCCGTGCATAGACCTGGTAACTGTGTCGGCATACATGATGACATGGGCATTTATGTGCCTGGCAGCACGACCCATCGTCTGAATCAGCGCCTCGGTCGACCTGAGGTATCCTTCTTTGTCCGCGTCCAGGATGGCGACCAGACTAACCTCAGGCAGGTCCAGGCCCTCGCGAAGGAGGTTTATGCCCACCACCACATCGTAGACTCCAAGGCGCAGATCGCGGAGGATCTCCACCCTCTCCAGAGTATCTACCTCCGAGTGCAGGTAGTGCGTCTTAATCTCCATTTCCTTCAAGTAGTCGCTCAGTTCCTCCGCCATGCGCTTGGTCAAAGTAGTGACCAGGCACCGCTCACCCCTGGCAACCCTGCTCTTTATCTGGTGAATGAGGTCATCGATCTGTCCCTTAACCGGCTTAACCTCCACAGTGGGCTCCAGCAGACCGGTGGGACGCACCAGTTGCTCCACTACCTGCTGGCTGTGTTCGTACTCATAAGGCTTGGGCGTGGCCGAGACATAGATGACCCGGCTGAAGCGCTTGTTGAACTCCTCGAAGTTCAGAGGGCGGTTGTCGAGGGCTGACGGAAGGCGAAAACCGTAGTCAACCAGCGTCTGTTTTCGAGCCATATCGCCGTGGTACATGCCCCTGATCTGGGGCAGCGTCATGTGCGACTCATCGATGAACAGGACGAAGTCAGAAGGGAAGTAATCGAGCAACGTCCAGGGACTGCTTCCCGGCGCCCGCCGCTGAAGGTGCCGTGAGTAATTCTCTACACCGGCGCAGTATCCCATCTCCTGGAGCATTTCCATATCGTAATGGGTCCGCGCCTCAAGTCGTTGCGCCTCCACGAGTTTGCCCCGGCTCCTTAGCTCCTCCAGTCTCGCTTCTAGCTCAGCTTTGATGTCCTCGATTGCCATCGTCAGCTTGTAGCGGGAGGTCACGAAGTGCCTGGCGGGATAAATATCGACCTCATCCCGATGAGCCAGCACCTCGCCGGTCAGGGGGTCTATTTCCACAATGCGCTCAATCTCGTCACCCCAGAGCTCGATTCGAATAGCCGTCTCTTCATAGGCCGGCTGAATCTCCAGAGTGTCACCTCGAATGCGAAATCTGCCTCTGGTGAAATCAAAATCATTCCTCTCATACTGCATATCCACCAGGCGACGCGCCAGCCCATCCCTCCTGTAGTGCTTGCCCCTCTCAATGGTAAGGGCAAAGCTATGGTATTCTTCAGGCTCGCCCAGGCTATAGATGCAGGAGACCGAAGCAACAATGACCACGTCGGGACGTGTGAAGAGGGCCCTGGTTGCTGAGTGCCGCAGCTTTTCGATCTCCTCATTTATATCCGTCTCTTTCTCGATATAAAGATCCGTTCTGGGGATATAGGCTTCCGGCTGATAATAGTCATAGTAGCTCACAAAATACTCGACAGCATTGTCGGGAAGGAACTCCTTGAACTCGGTTGCCAGCTGAGCGGCCAGCGTCTTGTTGTGACAGATGACGAGAGTCGGCTTCTGCAACCTCTCGATTACATTGGCAATACTGAACGTCTTCCCGCTGCCGGTAACACCGAGCAGTGTCTGTTCACGGTGACCTTTGTTCACGCCCTCGACCAGCTTAGTGACCGCCTGCGGCTGGTCGCCGGTAAGCTGGAAATCGGAAACTACCTTAAACTGGGACATATGATGCCTTCACCACAGCAATGAGCCATACGTCTTAATATACAGGAAACGGCGAATTCTTCCCAATCGGTGAAGTGGCGCCCGCAGCGCAGGTGACGTTCTCCGGTAAGGCTTGTTTGAGATGTGAAGCCATGCTAGAATCTCTGCGGGCTCAATCTAGATCGTGACCCAGAAGGGGGGTTGATGGCATGAAGTCCTACGACGAACTCTCGAAGGAACAGGCTGACAGAGAAGATACCCTGTTAGCCAAACTAATGGCTGAGGTCGGAATCGAGGATCTGGCTGATTTTGAGATGGAGATAAGCGAACGGCACAGCATGACCCTGTTCAAGATCACGACGGAGATAGAAGACACCCAGCATGCCTTGAATCAGGTTGAGCAACTGGCTCAGAGGCTCAGGAAGCACCTGGAGCGCTTAAAGAAGCTGCAGCAGGTCCTCTCGAAGTGAGGTCAGACTCCTCAAGAATACGGCGCAATGCACTCGGAATTGGAAACACCGGTTAGAGTACGTTTTGCGCCCAGTCCAACAGGCCATCCGCATCTAGGTAATATCAGGGCCGCTCTGTTCAACTGGCTCTTTGCCCGCCATCACGGCGGCAAGTTCGTCCTCCGGATCGAAGACACTGACGTTGCGCGGAAGGTGGAAGGCGCAGTGGATACTATAGTAGGCAGCCTGCGGTGGCTCGGCCTGGACTGGGATGAAGGCCCCTACTTCCAATCGCAGCGGTCTGCCACGTATCGTGATATCGCGCATCGACTGCTTCAGGAAGGACATACATACTCGTGCTACTGCTCTGCCGAGCGACTGGAGGCCATGCGCCAAGAGCAGGCAAAACGCAAACAGCCCCCGAGGTACGACCGGCGTTGTCGAAATCTGTCGCAGCAAGAGAGGGCACAGCTAGAAGCATCGGGCATTACGCCCGTCGTGAGATTCAAGACACCCCATGAAGGAGAGACCACCGTCCACGACTTGATACACGGTGCGGTGGCCTTCAAGCATGCTACCCTGGACGATTTCGTCCTGCTCAAGTCCGATGGCTATCCGACGTATCATCTGGCTAACGTCATCGATGACCATCTGATGGCCATCTCTCACGTACTCCGCGGCGTTGAATGGCTTTCCAGCACTCCCCGCCATGTTCTGCTTTACGGCGCTCTCGACTGGCAGCCACCGCTGTTTGCCCACCTGCCCATGATCCTGGGGCCGGACCGCGCCAAGCTCTCCAAGCGGCACGGCGCGGCCACGATAATCGATTACCAGGAGCAGGGATACCTCCCCGAGGCAATGGTCAATTTCCTGGCGCTTCTGGGCTGGTCTCTTGATGATCATACCGAGTTGCTAACCCGGGAAGAGTTGATAGAGCATTTCTCGCTCGACAGGGTGGGGAAGACCGGGGCTATCTTCGACAAAGATAAGCTGGAATGGATGAACGGCGTCTACATGCGCAGGCTTAGCCTGGACGAGTTTGTCGGGCGGGCGCTGCCCTTCCTGGACAGAGGCCTGCCGGAATCGGTACAACGCCCGTTGGATGAGGGCTATGTGCATCAGGTCATGTCGCTTATCCAGGAACGCGCCAGGACGCTGGCCGAGGTGCCTGAGCTTACCGACTTCTTCTTCCTCGATGACGTGCAATATGATACAGACCTGCTCCTGGGTAAGGACCTCGACACTCAGTCGGCCATCAATGCTATTACGACTACCCTGCACTCGCTGCAAGGGGTAGCGCACTGGGATGCCTCCCTGCTCGAGGCAGTGCTGCGCCCGCTGGCCAAAGAGCTGGGCTTGAGCACAAGGGCGTTCTTCGGCCTGTTAAGGGTAGCTGTTACAGGACGTACCGCTGCGCCTCCGCTGTTCCAGACCATGGAGGTACTGGGACAGGAGAAATGCCTGAGACGACTGAGCGCGGCGCTTCAGTTGCTGTCCGGTTCGTCTTAGCCCGGCTGTCTCCCGCCTCTCGCTGACAGTACCTTGAACGCTGTCACAACTTCCAATCCACGCCAAGTTCAGGTAAACTTTAGCAAGTATGACACAGAAGTATCGCCCTCAGGAGATCGAGAGGAAATGGCAGGAGCAGTGGGCGGCTGACCACCTTTATGACGTAACCGACTATAGCGCCCGACCCAAGTTCTATGACCTGACGATGTTCCCCTATACCTCAGGGGACCTCCACATCGGTCATTGGTATGCCATGGCGCCTTCGGACGCGCATGCCAGATTCAAGAGGATGCAGGGCTATAACGTGCTTCACCCCATGGGCTTCGATGCCTTCGGGCTACCGGCAGAAAACGCTGCCATCAAGCATGGCGTTCACCCTCATGATTGGACTATGAGGAACATCGAGAACATGCGCCGGCAACTAAAGAGCATAGGGGCAATGTACGACTGGAACCGCGAGGTTATCACCTGTCTGCCCGGGTACTACAAATGGACACAATGGTTGTTCCTCCAGCTCTACCGCGCCGGTCTCGCGTATCGAGGCGGGGCAGCGGTCAACTGGTGCCCCAGGTGCCAGACGGTACTGGCCAACGAGCAAGTCGTAGGTGAAGGCTCCTGTGACAGGTGCAGCACCCAGGTGACCAGGAAGGCACTGGAGCAATGGTTCTTCCGGATTACGAGGTACGCTGAGGAACTCCTCGATTATGGCGATCTGGACTGGCCGGAACGCATAAAGGCGATGCAGAGAAACTGGATCGGCAAGAGCGAGGGCGTCGAGCTGTCTTTCGCAATAGAGCAGGAGGGAGTGGACGAGAAGGAGATGAGGGTATTTACCACTCGTCCCGACACGGTCTTCGGGGTGACTTTCTTCCTCCTGGCTCCAGAGCACCCCTTAGTCCCTCAGTTGACCGCTCCAGATCGAAGAGCCGAGGTAGAGGAGTACATTGCCTGGTGCCGCCAGCAGACCGAGTACGAACGGTTAGCGCTGGGCAGGAAGAAAACAGGAGTCTTCCTGGGGAGGCATGTCAGGAATCCGCTAAGCGGAGAGCGTGTCCCTATCTGGATTGCCGACTACGTACTGCCCACGTACGGCACTGGAGCGGTTATGGCCGTTCCTGCACACGATGAACGGGACTTCGAGTTTGCCAACACGTTCGAGCTACCTGTACGAACGGTTATCGCTCCTCCGGACTGGTCTGGCGAGGAGTTAGCGGAGGCGTATACCGGGCCGGGCACAATGGTGAACTCCGGCCAGTTCAATGGCCTATACAGCGACGATGGCTACGAGGCGATCGCTGGGTACCTTGAGGGGGAAAAGCTGGGCGAGCGCAAGGTCGTATATCGTCTTCGCGATTGGCTCATCTCACGCCAGAGGTACTGGGGAGCGCCCATACCTGTGGTTCATTGTCAGAAGTGCGGCATAGTTCCGGTCCCCGAAGAGGATCTGCCTGTCCTGCTGCCTCCCGACGCCGAGTTTAAGCCGACCGGCGAATCTCCTCTGAAGTACTCGCCTGATTTCGTCGATACGGCCTGCCCCGGGTGCGGCGGTCTGGCACAGAGGGAAACCGATACCATGGACTCATTTGTCTGCTCGTCCTGGTATTTCTTGAGGTACACCAGTCCCCAGACCACAGACGTCCCCTTCGAAGACGCCAGGGTGAAACACTGGTTGCCTGTGGATGTGTACACCGGGGGCGCTGAGCACGCAGTTATGCATCTGTTTTACGCCCGTTTCTTCACCAAAGCGTTGAGGGACATAGGCCTGATAGACTTTGGTGAGCCCTTCACCCGCCTGTTCAACCAGGGGACCATCGTTTACGGTGGAGGCAAGATGAGCAAATCGAGGGGCAATGTGATCGCCCCCGACGAGTATGTGGCCGAGCTAGGAGCCGACACTGTGCGCGCGTACCTCATGTTTGTCGGCCCATGGGAGTTGGGGGGAGAATGGAACGACAGCGGCATTATAGGCATCAG
>PWRA01000057.1 GCA_003556385.1 Dehalococcoidia bacterium
AGGGTACCGGTGGACCCCGAAACCCTTGAGGTCGACCCCAACGTGATCGCCGGGGCCGTTACGGATAATACCGCCATGATAGTAGGCTCGGAGCCGAACTGGCCTTTCGGCACAGTCGACCCGATCGCAGCGCTGGGCGAAATAGCCCGGGAGAAAGACATCTGGCTGCATACAGACGGGTGCGTCGGAGGATTCGTGCTGCCGTTTATGAGGAAGCTGGGAGAGAACATTCCGGTCGCCGATTTCTCGATCCCCGGAGTGTCGTCCATATCACTCGACCCCCATAAGTATGCCTTCTCCCCGATAGGGTCTTCGGTGGTGCTGTTCCGGAAGAGCTTCTACAAGATGTACTCCACGTTTGCCTGCATACGCTGGCCCGGCTACGTGATAGTGAACCCGGCCGTGCTGTCATCCAGGTCGGCCGGTCCGCTGGCGGCAGCCTGGGCCATCCTGCACTACCTGGGGGAAACCGGCTATGTAGATCTGGCACGCAAGATGATAGACGCCCGGGACAAGATCATACCGGGCTTACAGAGACTCGGTTACCGGGTGCTGGGCAGACAGAGCTCCTGCATAGTGGCGTTTTCATCGGAGGAAGTCAATGTGTTCAAGCTGGCCGATGTGATGACGGAGAAGGGATGGTGGTTCCTGGCACAGCGCGGCATCGAGGACCAGAACATACCACCGAGCATACACCTGACCATAACACCAATCCATGACAAGGCTGCCGACCATATGCTGAAGGACCTCGAGGATGCCACCGAGAAGGTGAAGAAGATGCCCGCCTCAGACGTCGAGGACATGGTACAGGGCATGGGGCTGATCATGAAGACGGTTATGCCGGAGGACATGGGCTTCGAGGCCATCGCCGGGATGCTGGGCCGGCTGGAGAAGGATATGGACACGTACGGGCCGAGGATTATGAAAGCGCTGGGCGTGGACCGGGGCGTGCCCAGGGAGATGGCCATGATAAACGAGATGCTTAACTCGCTGCCGCCGGAGATCGTTGAGCCTCTGCTGACCTACGTGACCAACGAGCTGTTCAGGACGGGTGGGGAGGGCCCGGCTGCTGCCTGAGCCCGGGAAACAGGCTGCCTATAAGCGGGTTAAGCGCCGCATTCCGGCGGGAGAGCCCGGTGCAGAGTCTGGCCGCAACGTGATGGCGGGTCAGTCGGCGCAACGACGATGGCTCATCCCCCGGCGGTCTCGAGGAAGGCGAGCACCAGCTCGTTGAACCGCTCCGGCCGCTCCTCCATGGGCAGGTGTCCGGCATCCTGTATCAGGTGAAACTCCCCCTTGGAGAACCTGTCCTTCCACTCATCTATGTCTTCGCGCTTGACCACACGATCATACTCACCCCAGAGGACCGTTGTGGGAACGGCAATGTCCTCCAGCGGGAAGGTGATAGTATTTCTGTGCATGTCCCTGGTCATCCCCAGCAGCGACCACTGCCAGTCACCGGTGACGATCCGATGGTAGTAGCCGTCCACGACCTCGCCCGTGACGATGTCGTGGTGGGTGGAGTCCTCCAGGACCACCCCGGCCCGCTCTTTGGTCAGGAACCGGGTCAGGAAGACCCCGGCTGCCCTTCTAAACGGTCCGAAGCGCAACAGGACGCCGGGAAAAGCCGAACGCTCGCCCAGCTCCACCGCGCCGGCCGCACTAACCAGGCCGAGGACCATCTCCGGATATGCGTGCGCGAAATGGAGCATGACGCTGGTGCCCATGCTGTGCCCCACGATGTAGGCCTGCTCGACATCCAGCTCTGCCAGCACGTCGGCCACCAGCTCAGCCTGCGCAGGATGCGAATAGTCCGACCCGAAGTCCTTGTGCGAAAGACCAAACCCTTTCATGTCCAGACTGATCACCCGATAGCCTTCACCGGCAAAGAAGGGGACATTGTGCCGCCAGGAGAACGTCGAACCTCCGAACCCGTGCAGCAAGACGATGGTCCCGCGGGCCGGTCGGGGGCCGTGTTCCTCGATGTATATGCTCATCCCGTCGATATCGACAAAGCGGCCGTTCGCGGTGACCAGGTCTTCCAGGGGTACTTCGGTGTCCGGCCTGCCAAGCGGTACTAAATAAGGGACGACCAGAACGACAGGCAACAGGGCCATCAACACGTAAAGGAGTATGGCCAGCCGACGGTGCCTCCGCGCGAACGCTCCCATTACCTTATTATACTACGATGGGCAGTGCCGATTGCCTCTATCGGCCAACCTGCGTTATCATATGAGCGAGATTCTATCTCAGGGGATACAGCCCCCGCGGGTTCATGTGCCGCGGCACGCAAGGAGACGATCGGTAATGTGCGATACTAGTAGCCGGTGCAGGACAGAGAAGTGGCTGTTTCTCGTCTCGACGTTCCTGCTCCTGCTCGCCATGTTCACGGGCACTCCAGGATACCTGAGAGCCGACGCCGGGGAAACCGGTGAGATTTACTTCTCGATACTCCACACCAACGACCTGCATTCGGCCCTGATACCCCATTCGCCGGCCGTAGACTACCATCCGGACGAAGACGACCCTGCCATAGGAGGGATCGGCCGCCTCGCCACCGCCGTGAACGAAATCCGGCAGAGCAAGAAGGCACAGGGTGAGCCGGTCCTCCTCTTCGACGCCGGTGACTTCCTGGGGGGCGCCGCCTTCGCCTGGCTGGCCCCTCAGGGCCACGCGGCGGAACTGACCATAATGCAGGAGATAGGTTATGAAGCCGTGGTGATAGGCAACCATGAATATGACTACGGCCCCGACGTGCTGGCGGAATACCTGCTGGCGGCAGGGTATCCGGAGTCCCACGACAGGACGCTGATCCTGGGCTCTAACACGGAGGCGCCGCAGGAGCATCCGCTGGCTGCCCGTGACCTTTACCGGGACACCGGCATGTTCGAGCTCGAGAACGGCCTCAAGGTAGGAGTGTTCGGCCTTATGGGCGAGGATGCCATCCTGGTGATAGGCGAGCCCGGCGACGTGCAGTTCACGGACCAGCACGAGGCCGCCCGCCGCGCGGTAAGCAAGCTAAGACAGGATGGCGCCGACGTCGTCGTGGCCCTGACCCACTCCGGCCTAGAAGAGGACCGGGAACTGGCGCGGGAGGTGGCGGGCATCGACGTAATCGTGGGCGGACACTGCCATACCACCCTCCACCAGCCGGTCCTGGAAGGCACGACCATCATCGTCCAGGCAGGTTCGCTGGGAAGGTTCCTGGGACAGCTGGAACTGGCCTACAACACCGGCACCGGCGCGGTGCGGGTGCGCAATGAGGAAAACGGACGCCCGTTCCTGATTACAATCGACAGCAGCTTTGCCTCTGACCCCGAGATCGGCGCCATGGTCGAGGAGTACACCCTCATCTTGAATGCGCACGTCTATGGGCTGACCGGCGGCGGATTCGATGACGTGATGAGCACGGTGGCCAGGTCCGGCTTCGTCCTATCCAACGAGCCATCATTTAGTGAGACACCGCTTGGCAACTTCGTCGCCGACGCCATGCGCATGGTCGCCCGGGAGATCACGGGCAAAAGCGTCGACATAGCGGCCCAGGCCAGTGGGAGCATCCGCAAGTGCGTCTCTCCCGGTTCTGCCGCCTACTCGGAAGGTAACATCTCCTTCTACGAGATCGTAGAAGCTGTCAGTATCGGATACGGACGCGACGGCTACGCGGGCTGTCCCATCGCATCGCTATACCTTACCGGCGAGGAGGTGCGCCGGATGCTGGAGATAACCTTACTGCTGCAGGAGTTTGTGGGAGACGCCTTCTTCCTGCACTTCTCCGGCCTGCGGTACAGTTACAACCCCACCAATGCGGTGCTCTTGACCGTACCATCCATAGACCTGCCGGTCCCCACGACCCGTGCGGTTACCGGGGCAGAGCTGTACACAGGGGATGACCTTCAAACTCTCAATGATGAGGATTACGTCCCGCTTAGGCGCGGAGATGAAACGCTCTACCATCTGGTTACTGATGCCTACATCCTCACCTTCCTCCCCATGGTGACAGAGCTGCTCCCCCAGCTGGCGATCTTCCCCAAGAATGCCGACGGAGAACCTGTGCCCCTGGACCGGGTGGACGACCTTATTGTGCATCACGACGATGGAAGAGAGCTCAAAGTGTGGGAGGCGGTGGTGACCTACGCTGCAGCGCAGCCGCAGGGAGCAGACGGCATTCCCCGGATACCGGACTACTACGAGACCACGGCCGGACGCATAAACAGGACGTGGACCTTCCCCTTCCTGGGCTGGCTCATCATCATACTGGCGGTTATTGTCACTGGCATAGCGTTCCTGGTGCGGTACAGGATAAGGCGCAGGAGGACCCGGCGCTCAGCCCGGCTATGACCGGGATAACGGGCGGCGCCTCCCGCACCGTTCACTCAGAACAGCCGGCGGGCATCATAGAATGGGCAACCCCGTGACGGAGCAGCAGCGGGCGACGTTAGTCGTCCATGTTCAGCCCGGCGCGGGCCGCAACGAAGTGGTGGCTTTCACCGGCGGCGTTTTGCGGGTCAGGGTTGCCGCACCCCCCGTGAAGGGCAAGGCGAACCGGGAGCTGGGCAAACTCCTCAGTACTGTCCTGGGGGTAAGCAAGAGCAACGTGACCATCGAGAAAGGCGTCACCGCGAGAACAAAGACGATCGTTGTCACCGGACTGACACAGGAACAGGTCGTGCGCCTCCTTGAAAGGCTCTAGACCGGGCTTCGGGCCCAGAGGCGGCCTGCTTTGCGGTTGCGACCGTGAACTGACCCGCTAATCTGAGGGCCGCCGCAGTTCGAACACCACCGGGTTGTCTGCGTCAGGACACGCTACGATGGCTTTGTCGGGGTCTTTCTCCCACGGGAAAGCACCGCCGAACCGGAGAACCTGGGAAAAAGGAAAAAGGGCATAGAACGCCCACGAGCACAGGCCGGGTGGAGTTTCTTGCCCGATGACAAACTCATCGCCCACCTTGTGACCGGCCACGCAGGTCCCCTTCTGGCTCACCACGCTGGCTGTTACCTCAGACATTCTAACCTCCTGTTTCGCCGTGGGTCGGCCCATCATTGTTACCCCGTTTCCCGCCCAGTCGACCCGCGTTTTTGCGTAGTATACACGGAGCGGGTGCTACTGGCCAGCGGCCGATGCATATGTCCACAATGCCGAACATCGTGATCTGTACCTCAGCCTACTTGACAAGAATGGCGTTAATGTTGTATAAACTAGTTGGTGGTTGTTAGTTTAGGTTATCGAATACCGGGTCAATGAGTCTGTATTCACTCACTTCTGTTCCAGCGTTTGGATGACCGTAAGTCTAAAACCAACTATCTAGAGAAAGGAGGTCATCCAATGAGCTACCAGGACAAGTCACTTCAGTGCGCCGACTGCGGGCATGATTTCAGCTTCACCGCCGGCGAGCAAGAGTTCTACTCTGCTCGCGGCCTGCAGAACGAGCCCAGGCGCTGTCCCGAGTGTCGCAGGGCCAGGAAGGCCGAGCGCCGCGGGGGCAATGAGTATGGAGCCCCACGCCAGATGTTCGCGGCGGTATGCGCCGAGTGTGGCATCGACACCGAGGTACCGTTTGAGCCCCGTGAAGAGAGGCCGGTATACTGCAGCGATTGCTTCACCAAGATGCGAATGACCAGATAACGCTGCTTCGGTCTTAAGGACACAAAGGGCCGGGCACCCCTAGTACGGGTGCCCGGCCTTTCAGTTGCCACGGGGCATACCTGCGGGACTCGACGAGCCAACCTGCAGCCTGCCGGACCAGCAGAGTGCAACGAGTGGCCGCATCCTTCCTCAGAGCGTGACAACCGGAACCGGCACGCCGGTGCAGTCAACTGGTACTCCCACCATCACCGGCTCACTGGGTAAGCGGGGCGGATTCTGATAAGATAACGGCATCATGAACACCGAAGGATGATGCTATGGAGACAGAACGAGAACTCACAGAGCAGCTTGAGGATGTCGTGGCACGGATCGCGGAGGCCAGGCGGGAGTTGAAGGCCCTGCGCAGGCATCGGGCCGCGGGCCCGGAGGGAAGGGGAAGAGCGAACTTCATCGCAGGCAAGGAGCGGATGCTTGAGGCGGCCGAAGCGGCGGGTCGGCTGGAGGCACTGAAGCGACAAGAAGCGGAAATCCGGTCCAGACTACACTCAGCGGATGACTCAGAATCCACAACGCCGGATAGTCCTTCTGTATGATGGATGAGCGTTCGGTGCTTCCTGCGGTGTCCATGAGACGGGCAGCCATCCACACCGGGCGCACACAGCGCCGATCCTGGCGGATCGGCCTTCGTCCGCTATAACTGGACGGCATCGGCCGTACGAAGGAGAGCAGCATGACGAGAGTTGCACTGGTAAGAACAAGCAACCGGAGTGAAGGAGTGCGGCAGGCGATAGCCCTTCTGGGGATAGAGCCTGTTCGTGACAGGTCGGTGGTCCTGAAACCCAATTTCAACTCAGCCGACCCGGCACCGGGTTCGACACACAACGACACACTGCGGTCTCTCGTTCTCGCTCTTCAGCAGATGGGTGCAAAACGGATCGTCCTGGCAGAGCGAAGCGGCCCCGGTGACAGCACCCGGACGGTCATGGAGAAGAAGGGGATCTTCGGGTTGGCTCAAGAGCTGGGTTTCGAGATCCTGAACCTGGAGGAGATGGGCCCCGAAGGCTGGAGCAGGGTGAACCCCCCGGACAGTCATTGGAGCGAGGGTTTTCACTTCCCGCGGGTCTACCTGGAGGCGGAATCCACCGTCCAGACCTGCTGTCTTAAGACACACGCCTATGGCGGCCATTTCACACTGTCGTTGAAGAACGCGGTGGGGCTGTTACCGCTGGCCGGCTATCCCTATATGAAGGAACTGCACACATCGCCATACCAGCGACAGATGATCGCGGAGATCAACACCGCCTACACGCCCGACCTGGTAGTCCTGGACGGCGTGGAGGCCTTTGTGGACGGCGGGCCCGCCCGCGGCACACGGGCGAATGCCGGGGTGATACTGGCGGGGACCGACCGGGTGGCCATCGACGCCGTGGGTGTGGCGATTCTCCGTCTCCTGGGAACGACGCCGGAGGTCAGCCAGGGCCCCATCTTTGTGCAGGAGCAAATCGCCCGCGCGGCTGAACTCGGACTGGGAGTCTCCTCGCCGGAACAGGTCCATCTCATCACGGGAGAGGCTGAGAGCGAGGCCTTCGCCCGACAGGTCAACGATACCCTGGCGCGTGGCTGACCGGTCCCGTGCGCATGCACGGGTGCTGACCTCGTTCAAGACCCGACGCACTATCATCCCGTGTCCTCGCGAGGGTGTACCACGGCCGATTCCTGACCGGAGGCCAGGTGGCTCATACCACCAGGACGACACTACAGCTTGCCGCGTTGACAACCACGCAGCCGGGGGTTAGACTGGAACCAGCCCCAAAACGGCACACCCCGCAGGACAGCTTCGCGCATTATGGGCGGAGAGGTCACAGGCAGACATGATAAGGAGACGGCGATGATAAAGGGTATCATAGGGTACAAGGTGAGGAGCTATAAGGACGTAGAGCCTGTATTGATGAAGCTCAGGGAGCATGCCATGCAATATCCGGGGTTCGTAAGCGCCGAGAACATGGTCAGCGAGGTGGACTTCTCCGTCGTCGTTATGCAGATCACGTGGCAGACAATGGAGAACTGGACGACATGGCTGAAGTCCAGGATAACGCAAAACCTTTTGCGGCAGGAACGCCACCTCCTGCTAGAAGACCCCAGAGCAACAGCATACAGGATAATGCCTACGACAGAGTGGCGCTAGCGGGTAGACTTAGTCGTTCAGTACCCCGCACCCCCGCGACGGTTCGCCTGTTTCTTATCGCTGAATGTCTGTCTGGGGCCAGCCGCAATGACAACCGCGGCCCATGAACCACGCCAGAGGCGCGAACCAGCCTCAGGACACTCACCCGGTAGATCCATTCATGCCAGGCGCCCCTCAATATGACGACCTCACCTCTATATAGCGGCTCCTGGTAGACGCCCACACCGTCACGAACGTTTCCTATTGAACTCCGATGGGCAGAACCGGTAGGACACCCAGGACTAAAGTACAGGGCAAGCCAAACGATCAGGTGATTGACGCCCCGCAGCGCGTAAGTCATAGTATGGTATACCTGAGTAGTGTGAAGGCGAAGAGACATGCCAGTTATCATAAATGGCCAGACCTACTACAGAACCGCTGAGGTCTGTCAAATGGTCGGTACCAGTAGAAACACCCTGTTCCGATGGAT
>PWRA01000031.1 GCA_003556385.1 Dehalococcoidia bacterium
GATTGTTGGCCGTAACTGTGTCTTTGGCCACGACGTAGGTGACGGGAGCCTTTGACCGCATTATGAAAATTGTGTCATGTCCCACGCACAGGCCGTAGATGAAATTCAGTTCCGTGCTCTCCCGGTTCATGATTTCGGCCTGCGCTACGGGATTGCAGCTTATGCCCAGCGGATTTACCCAATCGTCAGGTATGCCCGTCTGCTGCGCTTTCAGACCGCCGATCATACAGGCTACGGAAACCACCTCAAAACCGGCTCTTTCCAGAAAGCGGGCAAACTCCTTGCCCTCGCGTATTAAGCCCACACATACAGCCAGTCCCACCTTCTTGACGCCCAATTCCCCGGCGAACTCAATGCACTGCCGAACGCGGGGCCAGTCATATAGCCCTCTCTTGAGCACTCTGGCTGTTGCCAGATGGACCTCAGAAGCATCGGACTCAAGATATTGCTGCTTGCTCTCCTCCACTATGTCCGGGAACGCCTGCGCCTGGCAGTATTCGGGAATGCCGTGCGGATATTGCTGCAGACACTCGTTGCTCTTGCACCGGTGACACCGGATTGTGTTGCCTTCCTGAGCCATTCTTTCCTCCTTACGGAAAGGTCTCTATATCACGTGCGGCTATCCGGCTGCATTGCCAATCTGCCTGAAAACGCCTTTCCAATCTAGAGTGGTCGGTTCCCGCCGACGGTCGCCGGCACCTGTTAGGTGCTGTGCGGCGCACGCTATGGGTCTTTCAGTCCAATCGTATCCACATTCAAAACCGATTCTATACGCGAGCCCGCGCGATGTCAATTAAGGCCCGACCCCGGCCGGTCCGTCACCCGGGGTGGTTCTGAGCCACCCAGCATGATGGTTCATCTAACGCTACAGGGGCGGCAGATGGTACAATGATTTGCCATGGCCGCAGAGAAAGCGACCATAAAGACCGCAGACGACCAGGAGATCGCCGTAGTGGAGCAGGTCCCTATCCCCTGCTTCCGCTGCGGCATTTGCTGCACCTGTTACCAGCCGTCGCTTCTTCCCGAGGACATCGACAATATCGCCAGAACGCTGGGCATATCGGTCTCCACGTGCATCTCCCGGTACGCTTTGAAGGTGCCGACAGAGGAAGGCTACCTGATGCGACAGACTGAGAAAGGCTGCGTCTTCCTTGCCCGCGAAGAGGGTGAGAAGGCCCGCTGTATCATATATCGTGCGCGCCCGAAAGCCTGCCGGGAGTGGCAGCCGAGCCTTTCCAGGCCGGCATGTCTGGAGGGGCTGGCCCGGCTCAAATCTAAAGGACAACTGGCGCTGCTGGACGATATCTTCCCATCGGAGAAAGAGCGCCGGGAGTTTCGCCGGTCCCTGGAGAAAGCGGTCCCTCAGGGCAACTCGACGTAGTGCCTTGCCTTTCCGCCTCCTGTATGCGCGGCCGCTCTGTCCGACACGCTTGTTGTCCGGTGCGCGACCCACGCGCTCTACCCGCCGGAGTCGGGCAGGTTTGCCGTGGCTTCGGGCTTGTCCTCTACGATCTGCATCTCCTTCTTGCAGCATGAAAGCGTCCCACCGCCGACCTCCACCACCTCCACCTTGTTGCCGCAGACTCTGCACCGATAGATCTCTCCGTAGTGCTCCACGGGCATGCAACACCTCCATTTCTAGCCACATCTGTCGGCCGTTTGTACCCGACCGGGACAACCGGGGGCTGACGGTGGACTAGTTCTCACTGATGACGGCCGGGGCATTACCGAAATACACCTTCGTGTGGGGCCAGGGTATTTCTATACCCTCGCTATCAAATGTGTTCTTCAGCCGGAGCCGTAGCTCACCCATGATGGCCCATTGTTTCGCAGGTTTGGTATCCCCCAGGATCTTGATATCGATGCCTGAATCGCCCAGCTTGTTCACCCTCAGCACCGCAGGTGTCGTAACGAAATCATCCTTCCACTGCGGGTCCTCCGCCATCTCCCGGCAGACCCTGTTGATGATATTGATAACACGTTTCAGGTTCTCGCCGTAGCCCACCGACACGTCGAGGTTCACCCTCGAGAATTGCCTGGTCATATTGGTAGACATCTCCACCTTACCGTTGGGAATTGAGTGCACATTGGCGTCTATATCTCTGAGTATGGTGCGCCGCAACGCGATGTCCTCAACTACACCGGCGATACCAGCAATAGAGACCACATCACCGATTCTGTACTGGTCCTCGAGCAGAATGAAGAACCCGCTGATGAAGTCCCGCACCAGGCTCTGGGCAGCGAAAGCGATTGCCAGACCTCCGATACCGATGGCGGCAATAAGAGTGGCGATATTGACGCCGAACTCCGGCAATATGGTGATTACTGCGATAATCAGGATGATTATTCCGACAATCTTAACGACTATGGAAGACAATGTGTTCGCCCGCTTTCGGACCTCCGTTTCTTCTTCGCCGGCCATCCGGCGGGCCACCGTTCTGGTCAGGACGTTGCGTATCAGCGGGCGACAGATCAAGTAGACCGCGAGAGCGACAGCGATGATGACGACGACCCTGATTCCCGTATCCATGAACCAATCCATATGCACCTCCTGCTATGAGCTAACCCTGTTGGCAAATTATATCACACAATGTCCACGCGGCAGCCTCACCGGCGCGCCTTGAGGCCGACACGGCACAGCCAGGAACCATATTACGTGGTGCATGCAGGGCCTGGCGCAGTTACGGTGTTTGATGTATCATCTGTGGTCGAACCGCAACCCCGGACATGGAGTCGAGAATGGAGGACATCGCGAAAGACTTGATTGCCTCGGCCAGGGCCGTGTGCGGCGAGTTCAGGTTGTCTGAGGATTTCTCGGCGGGTTCGGTAGGCGCCGCCATCAGGACGGCAGGGGGCAACACGTATACCGGTATCTGCATCGACCTGGCCTCCGGCCTCGGGTTCTGCGCAGAGGTCGCGGCGATCGCAGAAATGCTCAAGTGCCGGGAGACTCATATCGCCGCCATCGTCGCAGTCTCCCGCCATGGCATCGTTCCCCCGTGCGGGCGCTGCAGGGAGATGATGGCACAGGTGGACCCACGCAACATGGACTCCTCCGTCATCATCCGTGAAGAAGAGGTTGTTCCTCTGCGCGAACTCCTACCCCACCACTGGCTGTATTAAAGAATTGGAGCGGGTGATGGGATTCGAACCCACGACGTCTTGCTTGGGAAGCAAGCACTCTACCGCTGAGTTACACCCGCAAAGACTATTACGCTTGGATTTTACGTCAAAACGGGCCGAAAGACAAGCTGCAGGGCAGAGCGGTGAGGTTGTTGCGGTGGGTCGGAGATCTGAGCGTCATCAAGCGCCGATCAGGGTGGAAGCGACTCACATACCGCCGGTGGGGCTAGCCAGTTCTCGCAGGTATGACTGAGCCAGTTTCGCGAAACTCGTTGTGAAGAACTGGGCCGAGAAGCCCTGGACTTCCTGAACAGCCGCGCACCACCGTGGTGTTCGCGGACTAAACAACACCCGATGCGACCTGCTAGCATTAGCCTAGGCTATTGACATGGCAGTATCATAGATGTATAATACGCGTTGTGATACGTATCTCGCAGGTTGGGTCCTCTGAGGGGAGAACATGAACTGTATGGACACTGGCAACCTATCAGATCTGACAGCAAAGTATGTGACATCCAAACCAGGAATAGCTGACGCACTTTCAGCGAGTCGTGATGACATCATCGAAGAGCTCGGAAGAATTGACCAACTCATACTGCGGAAGAACGAGGAGATCAGGCTGCTGCAGAGCCGTAGGAGGCCATGGCAAGAGCTCCTGACCCATATTGAGGCTCTTCTGCATGCTGACGCCCGGCATGTCAACAATAGGATTGATACAAGAATGGCAAGGCCTGTATCTGTCACAGACGCTGCATTTGATGTTCTTCAGCGAACTCACAGCTTCACACATTACAAGGAGATAGCCAAGAAGCTGCAGGAAAAGAACGTCACTATTCCTGGGAAGAACCCGTCTGCAACCCTACTCTCGAGAATAAGTAGAGATGATCGGTTTAGGCGCGGGAGGAAGCGTGGTGAGTACGGACTGTCCATTTGGAGAACGAGAAGCGGGAAGTCAAACACGAGAAGAAGCTCGAGCAACATGGAACCAAGTCTATCGGCAGAGTTGCCTAGGAAGTAGATAAGTGGCATCGAGAGTATTTCCTGCGCTCCGCAAGGTGAATCCCTATTATGCGACTGACTATGGAGAGGCCTGGCTCGGCGATGCCCGGCGACTGCTCAAACTCATTCCCGACAATTCAGTGGACCTAATAATGACATCCCCGCCATATGCTCTGCTCAAGCAGAAACAATACGGCAATGAGGCTGCTGAGAAGTACATCCAGTGGTTTCGCCCCTTCGCCAGGGAGTTCTATCGTATCCTTGCGGATGAAGGAAGCTTCATCCTGAACATCAGTGGTTCTTGGAATGAGGGGGCTCCCACTAAATCTCTGTATCAGTACAAGCTGCTACTCGACCTATGTGATCCACAATCGAAGAGTCCGAGGCGATATAGATTCCACCTTGCACAGGAGTTCTACTGGTTCAACCCGGCGAAGATGCCGAATCCAGTACAGTGGGTCAACGTTGAAAGAATACGGGTCAAGGAGGCCGTTGAGTACGTTTGGTGGCTCTCGAAGAACGAGCGGCCTAGAGCTAACAACAGGAAGGTGCTGACTGCTTACTCGGAGAGTATGAAGAAGTTGATCAGAAGGGGAACATACAACTACGGCATGAGACCGTCGGGCTGGAATGTTGGGAAGCACTGGAACGCTGACAATAGGGGGGCGATCCCACCCAACTTCCTGCCTGTGCAGTTGATCGACCCACCTCTGAATGTACTGATTGAATCGAACACAGTGTCAAACGATGCCTTCCGGAGAAAGTGTCGAGAGCTTGGCGAGACTGCACACCCTGCCTCCTTCCCAGCGTATATTCCAGCCTTTTTCATTGAGTTTCTCACTGAGAGCAACGACGTTGTTGTTGACCCTTTTGCCGGCAGCAACACAACAGGCAAGGTAGCTGATGACATGAAACGCCGATGGGTGTCGGTTGAGTCTACCGAGCAGTATCTGCGGGCATCAAGACTGAGATGGTGTACAGATGAAGGGAAACAGACCTGACTCACAGCTGCGTCTATCTGACGTCCACATGCCTGAAGGAGGTTCGGATGTCGCGTTTGCAGACGCTCTGCTGCAGATAGGCGATTCACCACATCTAGAGGAGTTAATCAAAAGGCGGCTGGGAAGTGAGATCCTCCCATCTGGTGAATGCTGGCGCCCTATCAGTGACCAACTAAGCAATGCGGGTGCCATTGAAGCTTCGCCGGACGAGATAAACCCTCTGATCGAGCGTATTGTAAACGGTATCGAAGCCGTAATAGAGCTTGCGGTTGAGAAGAGGCGACGGCAAAAGCCAGACTGGCAGATACCCAAGAGTCCATATAAGGCGATAGAGTCTCTGTTTGGCATCACTGACGGTATGGCCGAGAAGCTAGACCACGACACTGCGAGGACGAAGTTCGGGGATTACGTTCAGCTTACATTGCGTGGTAAGAAGCAGACTCCAACGATCGTCTTCCAGGACAAAGGTATTGGTATCCATCCGTCTGAGTTTCCGAAGACTATTGTGTCTCTGGGTCAGAGCAGAAAGGGGCAGAAGGAGTACCTCATTGGCATGTATGGGCAAGGAGGCTCGTCGGCCTTTGAGAAGAGCGAGTACACAGTCATCCTCTCCAGAAAACACCCGTCGCTCCTGCGGGACGACGAGCAGGACATAGCAGGCTGGACGATAGTCCGAAAGAGGCTCTCTGTAAGAACCCATCTCTATGAGTACCTGGTCAATCCCCAGACAAGACAGGTCTTCACAATCCCTGGAAGTGTCTGTGACAAGGTTGGTTTCACTAATGGAACATATATTTGCCATGTCTGTTACAGGAATCTGGGATCGTTCGCAACACAGAAGATGACGAACCATGCATGGTATACCCTGAACTTCCGTCTGTTCAACCCTCTAATACCTTGGACTTTGGTTGATGCACGTGGTGACTCGACCGAACTGCGTACTATGAGAGGTGTCCCATATCGTGTCAACCAACTCCCAAAATCCACAGCATCGGTTCTACTCCCTCAACAGGGGAAAGGGGAAAGCACCTCCGTCAGGCATCACATCAAATACGTGTACGAGGACCCCCTGTATGGCTCAATACTAGTAGAGTGGTGGGTGCTCCAATCTGAAGATATGACCGATGGCAGAAGAGCTCATCACACGAAGATAGAGCCATATCGTGACCCTAGCAAGCGGTTCTCGCAGAGGAGAGTCGCCATAACTCGTGGTGGACAAGTACATTCGGCTCTTGCACCGAGTATGTTTGCCAGAGAGGGGCTACGTCTTATTGCCAACTCGCTAATCGTGAATGTGAATACTGACGAGCTGAGTTATGAAGCTGGTGCTAGCTTCTTCGCATCTAACCGAGCTGACCTCAAGCGTGAGAGTGAAGAAATCGTAGAGAAGGCAATCGGTGCGGCTATCTTCCAATACCGTTCGGAACTAATGGAGATTCAGAGAGAGCGAGAACGAGAGATAATCAGAGGTCGTGCAGCCAAAGACGAGGAAGTCCTGAAGACGAAGCTAGATCCTATGATAAAGGCCTTCTTAAGTTCAGTCTCCAGTGGTGCTGGTGATGTTACACGTCGGAAGCGCGATGATACCCCCCGGTTTAAGGGGAAGGCCATACCGACCACTTTGGAGTTTGCTAGAACCAGTCCACTTGAGGTAATACCTGGCGTTCCAACTCATCTGGAGCTGGTCACGGATGCCTCAGACTCGGTCATCAGAAGTAGGAAGACAACTCTGAAACTCACTCAAAGCACATCGCCAGAGATCGCTAAGACTAGAGTGGTTGGCGGAGGCGCGGGAAGATGGCGTCTGGGCATACTTCCATATACTGAGATCATCGCGGGAACAAGATGCGATCTGTCAGCTGTGTTGGAGCAGCCATCGTGGCGGATTGAGGCGAAGAAGCCCTGCCAACTTGTGGTCATCTCTCCTCCTCCGGAATATCTGGGCAATGATCCACCCAGCTTGATGAGGATTCGGGCAGGAGCCAACAATGAGGTACACATACAGCGTGGTGGCGGGAGAGTCACCATTGACACTGACTGTCGTGATGATCTCTTCGAGCATGCCAGTCTCAGCGTGGTATTGCCAGACAAGACACGTTTGCTGGGATATGGGCATCCTTCAAAAGGGCAGATTAGACTCACTGTTGAAACAGACAATGACATCGAGTTAGGACGCATAGGGACAATACAGGCCAAGCTCGAGTTTTCCGACGGTAGTGGTCTATTCTCGGAAGCCAGCTTGGTCATAATGGAGAAACGAAGAATAGGATCAGGGGATACTCGATATGTGCCAAACTACAATATCCACTATGTCCGAGAAGTAGCTGTGGATGAAGATGAGTTCAGGTGGGATGATATGGCCGAGATACTGGGCACTGAGTCACCCTGGGATGCCGATGACGTTGGCGGCATTTTCGTTGCTCATGATGACGGACACCCCCGACTCCACATCTATATCAACGTGGATAACAGCGAAATGCTGAGCATCGAAAAGCGTATGGCAAGAACCAACACCGAGAACACTATCGAGGCGTTCAGACAGAATCATCGAGCCCTGATTGTGTACCACCTGTACCTACTTGGTATCAGTGATAAATCCGGGAATCTGATCACAGACTTCGAGAGCATTGGTAGCAGCGAGCGAATGGACTATATTGACTACAGGAGTGAGATGATCAGGCTGAACCGAACGGCTCTGTACGCCACAAGAGAATACCTGGACACTGTAAGAGAAATGGAGAGTACTGAGTCTTGAATCAAGCGCAGCCAAGGGCGAAGCTCAGATAAGAAAGGCTTCGAGCCTGCGCAGGGCAGCAAGGGTTTCTCGTCTCGATTGACACCGACTGCTGCGCAGAGCAGGATCATGGTAGCTCTGACTTACGGGGTGCCATTTGCCTGGGTCAGGTCTTCGGGGGGAAGGTCAGATCGCTGGTTTTGTCCGGCAGAACTGGGAAGAACTAGAGCAGGATCTCTTGCGCAGTAGTTAGCGTATCGCCTAGCGTTGGGGCGGCGAAAAATGGACGTGTCCCTATTTAGACGGGGGGATGAGTGTCAGGAGCTTCTTGGCGATCCCGGGGTACTTGGCGATGAAGAGCAGTTCGTCCGCC
>PWRA01000068.1 GCA_003556385.1 Dehalococcoidia bacterium
CTGAAATACCTCTTTCAAGTACCCCGAAACCTCCTCACTCAATATATGCTTCCTGTATTTAGGTATCCATACCAGATGATACTTCAAATCATATACGGCATGTTTAGTGGAGTGAACCCCTGAGGCTGGACACTCTGGGTTAGGAGGATTAGGAAGGTCTGGCAGGGTCGGAGTATAATCGAGAGGAGAAAGGACCTTGCCATGAGGAATCAAAGGAGTTTCAGCTTAGAGTTCAAGCGTCAGGTAGTGGAGGAGCTGATCAGCGGGGAGAGCGGCCCTGCCCAGCTCTGCCGGCGGCATGACATCGCCCCCAGCTTGCTCTACCACTGGAAGAGACAATACAGCCGGGGCAAGTTCAATAACGAACCTACCGAGGAAGGGGCTCTCAGAGACAGAGTAGAGAAGCTAGAGCGACTGGTGGGCAAGCTCACCCTGGAGAATGAGCTGCTAAAAAAGGGGTTGCAGCGCAACCTCAGCCAGTCTCAGAGAAACGGCAGATCATCGGGGTATGGGGATATCTCGGTGTCGCCATCCAATGGGGGTGCCAGGTGATGAAGCTTTCAAGAAGCAGCTTCTATCACAAGGTCAGAGACAAGAGCCATGAGGAGATGCAGAAGGAGGCGGATTTGAGAGGCAAGATTGAGGCCATCTGCCTTGAGTGTCCCCGCTACGGCTACCGGCGGGTTACCGAGCAATTGAAGCGAGAAGGACTGTGGGTGAATCACAAGAAGGTGCTCAGGCTGATGCGGGAGAGCGACCTGCTCTGCCGGGTCAGGCGCCGGTGGGTGAGGACCACCGACTCTAAGCACCGCTTCCCCAGGTACCCCAATCTTATCAAGGGGATGGCCATCACCCAACTGAACCAGGTCTGGCTGTCTGATATCACCTACATTCGCATCCGGACAGGCTTTGTTTACCTGGCGGCGATCCTGGACGCTTGTTCGCGCAAGGTAATCGGCTATGCCGTTTCCAGGAGTCTGGATACCACCCTCACCCTTGAGGCGCTGAAGATGGCGATAGCCAGAAGACAGATTGGTCCCGGCGTCATCCATCACTCAGACCAGGGTGTCCAATATGCTTCAGGTGAATATGTGGACGAACTCATGAGGCACGGATTCTTGATCAGCATGGCACGCACTGGCAATCCCTATGAGAACGCCAAGATGGAGAGCTTCTTCAAGACACTCAAACACGAGGAGGTGAATCTATGCCAATATGAGACCTATCAGGATGTGGTAACCAGGCTTCCCTATTTCCTTGAGGACGTCTATAATCACAAGAGACTTCACTCAGCGCTTGGTTACCGTCCGCCGAATGAATTCGAGGAGGCATTGCTTAACCAGGAGAACAACGAGAGACCCCGCCAGACCCTCCCAACCCTATCTGTCCAATCATAGGGGTGCAGTCCAACATTGTTTTTCTCCTTCTTCTCTTCTCTATATTGGTTGTTGTGACGTTTCTATGCTGAATCCATCCTCACATGACTGCACCTCCTGAGATAAGCCTCTTCTGCAGGGTCTGCCCGCTTCGTTCTTTCCCGCGCCGCGTCAGGCGCCCGGATCTGTTCCTCAGCCTGAATCCAGAAATGGCGGGACCCTGGTAAGGAAAGAGAGCCTCGTTGAGATATCTGTGTCTGAGCACTTGTTCTTCACTCCCTCTGCATTTCGGCAATCAGCCCAATCACCTTGTCTCGTATTTCGTCCCTGATTGCCCTCACCTTCCCCATGGACTGTCCTTCGGGGTCCTCGAGCTGCCAGTCTTCCACAGGAACGAAAGCAGCAGGGCATGCCTTCTCTACTTCACACCCCATAGTGACAACTCTATCGGCGTTATCCAGCATTTCTGCAGTAAGCAACTTGGGGTGCTGCCGAGTGATATCTATCCCCAACTCGCGCATTGCGTCTACCACAATGGGGTTGGTATGGCTAGCCGGTCGAGTGCCGGCAGAAAAGGCACGGGCCTTCCCCGCAGCACGCTGATTCAAGAAGGCTTCTGCCATCTGGCTCCGTCCTGAGTTGTGCACACAAACAAACAGTATCTTCTTCATCGGCAGATCAAAAAAGCCTCAAACCGACCTCCTGTGCATCAATAGCTAGTGTAACAGGCGAACTTTAAGGACGGTTTAAGGCTGTGTTAAATCTTTGTTAAATCCGGGGTTAGACGTTTCCCGGCGGGATGGCTATGCGAGCGGCAGACTGAAGCTGAAGTTTGAGCCCTTGCCCTCTTCACTCTGAGCCCAAATACTGCCCCCGTGGGCTTCGACGACGTGCCTGGCGATCGCCAGTCCCATGCCCGTCCCGGCTCCACCCGGTCTTGCCCGGTCACCTTTGTAGAATCGCTCGAAGACGTGTGGCAGATCGCCCGTGGACATGCCTGCTCCGGTGTCAGATACATCGATGACTACCGAGCCATTGTGCACCCGGGTGGCAACCGTTATCTTCCCCCCGGGGCCGGTGAACTTGATGGCATTATGCAATATGTTGACGAGCACCTGCCTTATCCTCGCTCTATCAGCTTCAACCTGGGGGAGCTCAACGGCGAGCTTCTTGTCCAGGGTGAGCTGTTGCCTGTCGATCTGAGGATCGAGCTGGTTGATCACTTCCTCCACTAGCGAGTTAAGGTCCAGCGGCTCACGGACCAGCTCTGCTTTGCCTGTCTCGATCCGTGAAAGCTCGGTCAACTCGGCGACTATCTGGGTCAGCCTTTCTACCTCGTCGTCGATCCTGTCTAGGAAGTCGATGCCTATCTCGTTTTCAACGACTACGCCATCGCGTAGCGTTTCTACCATCGCCTTGATGCCTGCCAGCGGCGTTCTGAACTCATGCGATATGTTCCCGATCAGTTCCCGTCTTGTTGTTTGCAGGTTCTTGAGGTCGGTGAGGTCCTGGATCAGCAGGAGGGTGGCGCCCGGCTCGTGATGAGTTATCGGGATGGCTATGGCCCGTATATATCGCTTCGCTGTGCCCGATTCGTATTGAACGGTCTGTGTCTTTCCGGTCCTGAGACATAATTCCAGAGCATCGTTTATCTCATGGTCTCGCACAGCCTCAATGAGGGTCGTGGCCCTCTCGTTCTTGATTTTGAACAATCTTGTGGCCGCATTGTTCGCCAGCAGGATGCTGCCATCACGGTCTGTCATGATCACGCCATCGGCCATATTATCAAGAATGGAAGCCAGCCTGCCCCTTTCTCCCGATATTGCCTCTACCAGCTCTCTCACCTTCAACGACATCTCGTTGAAGGCCCGGGCCAGTTCCCCGATCTCGTCGGCCGACTCTATCGCTATCTTCTGCTCCAGGTCGCCAGCGGCAATCCCCCTGGTGGCGGCCGTGAGCCTTCTTATGGGCCGTGTGGTTATGCGCGAGATAGCCCAGGCTCCCAGAATGATGAGCAGGGTGGCCGCTCCCATACCTGTGATTATGCTCACTGTCACGCTACGCACCATGCTTTCGACCTCTGTTAACGGAAGCGCGACGCGTGCTGCGCCCAGTAACTCGTCCTGGTGCACAATGGGCACGGCGACATACATCATCCTTTGACCCAGGGTTAAGCTGTATCGGGTACTCTCCCCCAGCTGACCCTCCAGGGTCTTGCCGAATTCGGGGCGATCGGCGTGGTTCTCCATGGTCGCCGGGTCCTCTTCCGAGTCACCCAGCACCGTGCCGTCGGAGGCAATGATGGTGATCCTGGTGTCGATCTGTTCCCCCAGGCTGCTGGCCAGGGCGGCCAGGGCCGCAGCCTTGTCCTCGCTGAAGAAAGCAGGCAAGCTGGCTTCGGCCGTGACCCTGGCCTCACTCTCCAGTTGGGAACGAAGGCTGTCGATCTGAGAGCTTCTGGTCAGGCCCACCAGGTGGAATCCCGCTATACCCATGCTGAGCAGTATGACCAGGATGAACAAGACAGTGATACGCCACTGAATACTGCGAAACACTTCTAGCCTTCCAGTTTGTAGCCTGTACCTCTGACCGTTATCAGATGTTTGGGATGGGCGGGGTCCATCTCGATCTTCTGCCGCAGCCACCTTATGTGGACATCCACCGTCCGTGTATCGCCCGCATAGTCATAGCCCCAGACCTTGTCCAGGAGCTGCTCCCGGCTGAAGACGTATCCCGTATGCCGGGCCAGGAAGACCAGCAGGTCATGCTCTTTGGCCGTGAGGGTTAGCTGAGATCCGCGGCAGAGAACCTGGTGCCGGGCGGTGTCTATATCAAGGTCACCGATCCTGAGGGGCGTTTCGGCTCCGGCCTCCTCCAGACCTACCATTCCTGACCGGCGCAACATGGCTCGTACACGGGCCAGTAGTTCTCTCATGCTGAAGGGCTTGGTCATATAGTCGTCGGCACCGATCTCAAGCCCAACCACTTTGTCCACCTCATCGATCCTGGCAGTGAGCATCAGGATCGGGACGGTCATCCCTTTGCGCAGGATGCGGCATACCTCGAAACCGCTGACCCTTGGCAGCATGATATCGAGGATGACCAGGCCGAACGTTTCTCTGCGGCACATGTCGAGAGCTTCGGCACCGTCGCTGGCAGTAGCTACGTCATAGCCCTCCTTACGCAGGTTGTATCTGAGAGTGTCCGACAGGTTGCGGTCATCCTCTACAACCAGAATCCGATCACTGCCCGCCATCGAGCTCAGTATAAGCCTAACGGTGCTGCTTATCAAATGGGTGCAGAGTTCTGGAATTCGGGGTTGGACGTCGTGGGCCTGCCAAGCCGAGTGTGCGGCACAGAGTCGCGCCTGCCGAGGCTACCGTCCTGATCCCGGCTGCTAGGATGCGGGAATACCGGATCGCGGGAGACCCGTCATCCGTGCTCTGCCTCGATCAGGCCGTAGTCGCCGTCTTTGCGGCGGTATAGCAGGTTGATCCTGTCCGTATCGGCATCGGTGAAAAGGAAGAAGTCGTGCCCCAGCAGCTCCATCTGGGTCACAGCTTCGTCCACGGGCATGGGTTTGACCAGGAAGTGTTTGTCCTTCACTATCCGTCTGGGAGTCTCGACCTCTTGCTCCTCCATGGTCGTCCCCTGTCGGGCTAGAGAAACTCCCTTGCCCTTATCATATAGCTTGCCTTTGTACCGTTCTATACGTTTCGTGAGAACGTCGACGACCCGGTCGACAGCTGTGCGAATATCATCGGACCTTTCTTGAGCTCGGATCAAAACGCCCTTGCTGTCAAGGGTAACCTGGACGCTATACCGCTGGTCGGGTCGCCTTGTGCCTTCGCGGGAAATCTCCACCTTTCCCTCAACGATGGTAGGCAGGTAGCGGTCCATTTTGCCGATCTTCTTTTCAAGATACTCCTGCAGCGCTTCAGAGACCTCCACGTCGTTTCTGGTTGTGATCTGCAGTTCCATTTCTCCACCTCCTTCAGTTGTGAGTTTCCCTTGCTAACGTCAGACCCCAAACAGATGTCGCACCTCCGCTCTTGAGTGCTGAAGCGCAGGATTCGAGCGTAGCTCCAGAGGTGCAGACATCGTCTATGAGGATGATGTACTTGCCACTCACCCTGTCATCACGACAGACAAAAGCGTCCGTCACGTTCTCTCTGCGCTCTTCCACACTGGCTGCTCTCACCTGGGGCTGTGCCTGCCTGACCCGGATAAGGCAGTCCTCGATAACGGGCAGGCCGATGCATCCGGCCAGGTCCCTGGCGAGCAGGACGGACTGGTTATACCCCCTCTCCCTCAGTCGTCTTGGATGCAGAGGCACGGCGACCAGGGCTTCGCCGGGCATCGGGCTCGACGCCAGGGAATCGGCCAGCAACCGGGCCAGACAGGGAGAGATAGCTCTCAGATGCCGATACTTCATCTGATGAATGGCCTTCCGTATCACTTCGTTAAAGCTAAACAGAGAACGGATGCCGTCGATATCGGACCGTCTTTGCCAGCAGTCTGCACATACTATGCCGCTGGCCTGACGCCTTCCGCATTTCGGGCAAAGCGGGGAGAGCAGCCTCGGGAGTCTTTCAAGACACTCAAGGCAAAGAAAGCCCCCTACCTTCCCACAGCCAACACACCGTCGGGGAAAGAAAGAGTCAACCGCCAGCTCGACTAATCTGCCTAAGCGAAGCAAGGCCTTTGCTAAGGGGCGTATTCTCGGCGTGTGCGCGCATGGAGCGCCCCGTTGAGGATGGGCTCGTTGATGTATACCTCGCCATTCCTGATCTTGATGTTGTAACCGCAATCAGGATGGGTGCACACCCAGGCCTTGTAGTGAATCGGTGCCCCCTGACTACCAAAGTCGGACAGAGGCACCAGATCCCCCTTCTCGCATTTTTGGCACTTAGGCAATGAACACTGTTCCAATTTCCACCTCCCCGGTTAAATTTGTTGTTCTGTACAGTGCTAAGTAAGTATATACCACGAAAAACTGGTTTGCAAGGCCGTCGGCCACGACTGTGCCTCTTTTGCGTCCCCGATGCCGTTCGCGCTGAGGACATAGGGTGTGGGACGCCACTCCGTCCTAACTGCCCAGCTCGGCGAGGGACAGGCGGGTGTAGACCGCTCCTGTCGGTGTCAGCTGGCTCTTCATCAAGCTGACGGCTCCGACGTCAATGCCATATTTTTCTTCAAAGATGCAGGTCTCCACCAGTTCTCCGAAGTTCCGTCTCTCCGTGGGTGATGCCCCTTGCCTGATGCGGGCCAGGGTCAGGTGCGGCACAAAGGGGCGTTCCTCCCGGGCGAAACCCAGGGCGGCCAGCGCCGAGTCGATACTCTGCTGCAGTTTCAGTAGCTCGTCCACCTCACCGCCGATGCCGACCCAGAAAACCCGCACCTGCCTGAGACTGGGAAAAACGCCGGTACCGGTGATCTCCAGTCTGAATGGCGGCACGTCCCGGGCGGCCTCTTCAACTGCACCGGTGACTTCCTGCACCCGTCCAGCCGGAATATTGCCCAGGAACTTCAGGGTCAGATGAATCCCATCAAGGTTCACCCATTTGACGAATCGGTGCTCACCTCTCTGTAGTGCTGCTCTCAGCCCGGCCAATCCCCGTTTGGCATCCTCAGGTAGTTCAATCGCTACAAAGGAACGAATCTGCTCAGCGTCCTGTTGCATCTGTGCTCCTTTCATCGAGTCGCAGCAGACTTCGCGCATTGGCGCCCAGGATTCCAACTCTGTCTTTCTCAGGAAGCTCCGATGACTGGACTTGCGCAATCACGCGACTCTGGTGCATGAGAGGGTAGTCGGTGCCGAAAAGGATCTTGTTGCTGCCCACTATACTGCTCACCTGCCCAAAAATCCCGGGTTGATAGAGAAAGACGGTGGCCGCAGTGTCGAAGAAGACGTTGTTCAGGGCGCCGTGCACTTCCGGCATCAGTGCATAGAAGGGCAGACCGCCACCCCAGTGAGCACAGACAATATTCAGAGCGGGGAACCCCAGCACGAAGGAGTAGAGGATGTCCGGGGTGATGCTGCCCTTGCCAGGGTAGTCGTGGCCCACCGGTTCAGAGGCGTGGGTGACGAAAATCAGGTCATGCCGCAAAGCGGCATCGACCACAGGCTTCATCGTTGCTTCGTGGGTGAGGTCGAAGCCCTGTATATCGGATCTCAACTCCCCGATCCCCAGGGCGCCCGCCTCAGCACATCGCTCCAGCTCGGATATGGCGGCATCTCCGGCCGAGGGCTGTATAGCACAGAAGGCGATAAGCCTCTCCGGATAACGCGCCGCCGCATCCAGGATGTAGTCGTTGGTTGCCGCACAGAGGCCGTGGCTTACCCACCCGATGTTAAGGACCACGGAGAGGTCGACCCCGGCTTCATCCATGATCGTGACTAGCTCCTCGGCCGTTGCCATCGTGGCTTCCGGCCGGGAGTAAAGCGCGGCAAAACAGGGATCGCTCTTGACATATTCCTCACGCCTTTCGCGCAGCCAGGGCGGGAATATGTGGGTGTGAAAATCTATGATCACCGACGCTATTATACTCAAACAGGCCGAAATGCCAAGTGCCCGGGGCGTCGGAGGTCAGGACACGCGCAGGCGCTGTCGGCTTTTCATCGACCAAAGCATGTCGCCCGGGACCGGCTAATAAAGACTTCGATGGATGCCATGTTACAATGTGGGTAGGATTGAGGCGGAGCGCGCCGGAGTAGGAGCAGCCGCGGCTTCGTAACAACCGTCAAGGAGGTAGGGCAATGGCAATTGCGGAGATAAGCGTTGTGCCTTTGGGTACGAAGACCCCTTCAGTGAGCAAGTATGTGGCGCGGGCGGTTAAGGTTCTGCAGCAGGAAAAGGACGTGAGATACGAGACAACTGCTATGGGCACCATTCTGGAGGGCGACCTGGACAGCATCCTGGCGGTGGCGAGGAAGATGCACGAGGCAGCGTTCGGCGAGGGAGTGGGCAGGGTGGTGACCACGATCAAGATCGATGACCGTCGCGACGAGGACCGGAGCATGCAGGACAAGCTGGCCTCCCTAGAGCGGGAGCTCGCGTAATAGAGGCACGTCCACTTACTGCCAGCTATTCGGGCAGGCATTGTCCCGGGCGCCTTGTCCCGTGCGAAGCGAGCGGGTGATGAAAGGGATCTAAGAATGGACGTGTCCCTGTTCTATAGGGTGACGGTTCCGTGCTCGGACGGGAGAACAACGTCTATCCCGCTGTTGGTCAGGTTGTCAACGTAGAACTCGGGCTGGCCGGAGTGCACCGGTATGAGTATCTCCGGCCGGATCTCCCGCGCGATTCGTAGCAGGTCGGGGCCACATGCATGGCCGGAGGCATGTAGCCCTTTCTCGTCGTCGGCTACTTCCCACTCGCCGTTGTGCTCTACGGGAAGCCCGAATTTTCGCAGTTGGAAGCGCTCAAGCCACCGGTGCAGGCGTCGGAAGTCCATCTCCTGTTCTTCGTTGTGGGGTTCGCTGGAGCTAAAGACATAAAGACTGCCTGCCCTGGGCTGTATGCTGGGCAGTTCATTCAGGTCCCAGAAGCTAAAGCAGAGGATGAAGTCGCCCTGGTCGGCCCCCACGTCCCTAGCGAGGACGACCTTGTCGGAGTACTCCTGGTAGATACTCCGCAACCACGAGGCCGGGCTTCTCGCGGCCGTCGTCTCCTGGTAGATGGCCAGGCTATCCTCTTCGGCCAGATCGGGTATCTCGGGCTCGAGAAGGCGCATCGTCTTCAGGAGATAGGCGTCCTTGGGTAGAATGGTCAACTTCCTCCTCGTTTCTCTGGCAATCTGCAGGAAGGTAAGTAGCCGGTTGACGTCCCTGGGAGGGAAGTCCGCGATGACCAGGGCCTCGGCATCCTTTATTGCTCTTAGGGCATTGTCGTACACTTCGCGCTCGGGAACGTTCGTCTCTTTGCTGACGTTGGTGCCTTCCAGGATCAGCGCTTTGGGTTTCAGGGCGGCTGCTTCCCGTATCATCGATTCGGTGAGATCACCCCGTTTACCGTGTAGCCGCAGGTCGCCGCTATACACTATCCAGCCCGAACTGGTCTCAATACCCCAGGCACAGGCGCCGGGGATCGAGTGGTCTACGGGGAAGCAACGGAGGCTGAGGCGACACGTATCGATACCGGACAGCGGCTGTGAGGCGAGCTTCTTCTGCCGGGTTGCTCTTTGCCAGAAAGCCTCGGCCTCGTCGCTCAGTGCAGACTTGTCGGCGACGCAGAAGCGACGTTGCCGGTCGATGCTGCCGTGGGCAACGTAGGCTCCCTGCTGCCATCCCTTGAGACACTCTTCGGCCCTGGGGGTGAAATAGCAGACCTGCTGATCGAACGACGATATGCCCGAGTCCTGCACTGCCTTGGCGATGAATGCCGTGGTGGCAGTGGCGTACACCGGAATGTCCTCCCTCAGGAAGGCGATGTGGCCGGAGTGGTCGAGGTGGGCGTGGGACAGCAGAATGCCGTCCACGCCTTCCAGTCTGCGGTACCTCACTGCCTCCCGAAACTGTTGCCACAGGTTGTCCGCCCCCAGGTCGGCGCGGTAGATCCCCTCGAGCTGCGGAAGCAGCCCCATTACCAGCAGGTCGAGAAGTCCTGCTCCCGGGCGTGGTTTCAGGTACTCCTCGTAGAAGTTCCGATACTTGCTGTAGGGGAAGCCGAAGTCAAGAAAGAGCTTCTTCTCGTTATCTTCGAGAAGGACCTTGTTGCCTCCGATCTCCCTGATGCCGCCATAGAACGTCAGCTTCACCACACGTGTAGTGTATCACAGATACGGGCCGGCCCCGCCCCGGCGGGACTGCCGCAACAGCCGGTGACGACGGTAGCCGCCTGCCGCGCGTGGAAGGTATCGCCGGAGCGGGCATCAGTGACCTGTATTCTGGCGGGCGATGATGACCGTTCCGGAGCGTTATAGTACAATGAGATACGCGGTGGCCCTGCAACTGAACATGCTATACATATGGGGAGACGGGTTCTGCTGCGAGCCACAGGCTCAGGTTTGATGTGTCCGCTTGCCGGGCCGTCTGCTGATCCGAAGCCCGCGCATGAGCTTTGTACTTCCCGATCGGTACGATGACCCTCGATAGGTGAAGGCGGATGTCTGGAGTACCAATGGTAAGTCTGGGCCGTAGCGGACTGACGGTGTCGAAGCTCGGTTTCGGCACCGTCTATTTCGGAGTGCCGTCACTCCATGTTAGTCCGGATGAGGGTGGGCGGATTCTGGTCGAGTCGTCCAGGCTCGGAGTGAAATTCTGGGACACTTCCGATGATTACGGGAGTCACCCCCATGTGGCTTCAGCCCTCAGGCGTATACCGAGAGACGAGATAGTCCTATCCACCAAGACAAGCGCCAGAAGCGGCCGGGAGGCAAGAGACAGTTTCAGAAACTCACTGAGCGAGCTCGGCACAGATTACCTGGATATCTTCTTCCTGCATGCTGTCGCATCGGACTGGATCGATGGCTGTCACCGGGTATTGAGAGAGCTGGGAGAGTTGAAGGCCTGCGGAGCGGTAAAGGCAATCGGTCTGTCCACCCACAGCGTTGCGGTTGTGAGAGAGGCTTCGGGGTTCGACGAATTAGATGTGCTCATGACTATTTGTTGTCGCGCGGACCAGGCGACGGTCGACAGATTTGCCGAGCACATCCCGCTTGAAGATGGCTCCCTTGGCGAGATGCTCGATGCGATCAAGCTGGCCCACAGCCGCGGGATAGGAGTCATTGCGATGAAAGTCCTGGGGATGTCCGCTCCTCCTCTGGTCAAGGACTACAGATCATCCATAAGATCGGTTGCCGAACTGGACTTCGTAGATGCAATGCTTATAGGCATGAAAGGCCTCGACGAGGTCAGGCAAGATGTCGGAGCCATTCTGATCGGCTAGCCAGGTATCTGTTTCTGCTGACCTTCGATCCTCGGGGCGCGATTAACCGGGTGACACGGCGGCCTATCGCGCCTTAACGCCAACCTTGACGCTGTCAATCTCACCGACTCCTTTCAGCGAGGAGACCAGGCCGGTGATGGTGCGCGCGATGATGTCCCTGGGAAACGGAGTAAGCGTTAGCTGATCGCCGTTGACAATGATGCCGACATCTCCTTCCTCCAGGGAGAGCTCCAGGTCCCGTATGTCTCTGGCTCCTCTCAGTGAAGAGACGGCGCCAACTACGGTTCGGGCCAGAAACTGCTCGGCGAAGGCGTTGAGTTCGATAGGAATACTGTTGACGGCAAGCACCGCCTCAAGGTTCTTCTCCATTTCACACCTCCTGATTAGTGATCCGGCTGTTCACCCTTGATCTCCTGTTCAGTTTGCCGAGGCCCACTTCCGCGGACGAAACTCCAGCCTGTACCCCCGTTCGTGCACCGGGAGCACCTGGGGCCACCCGGTACGAGGCTCAAGGCTCGCAGTCCACCTGTCGCCTTGTCGACTCAGGCGACATTCATCGCTTCTCTTTCTTTGGCTTACCCTTTGCGTAGTTCTTTTGCGCGCCCGGCCCCTTGCCTTCCTTGAGTTCTTGATAAGCCTGGATCACCTCCTGCACCGAGCTTTCATCCTCAAGGGTCGTGACGTCGCCTATGCTGTCATCATTGGCCACGGCTTTCAAGACCCGCCGCAGTACTTTGCCGCTTCTCGTCTTGGGTAGCCTGGGGACAAAACAGACTTCGTCGGGAACCGCTACGGCCCCTACCACACTGCGGATGTGGCTGGTGAGACTCTTCGTCTGGTCTGCAGAAGGCCTTATGCCTTCCTGTAGCCTGGCAAAGATAACGATGCTCTCACCCTTGACCGGATCAGTCTTGCCGACAACGGCTGCTTCAGCTACCTGGGGATGTGAGACCGCAGCATCTTCCAGTTCGGCCGTACCTATCCTGTGTCCGGCGACTTTGAGTACCTCGTCGGACCTTCCCAGTACCCAGAAATATCCGTCTCCATCCTTCACCGCGTAGTCGCCCGTATAGTAGTAACCGGGCACCTGAGACCAGTATGCCTTCTTGTAACGCTCCGGGTCGCCATGTATGCCGAGGAGCATGCCGGGCCACGGTCTCTTGATGACCAGAGAACCCCTCTGCTCTCGCGGTGCCGGCTTGCCCGCTTCGTCGACCACGTCGACCTCAACTCCCGGGACCGCCAGGCCAGCCGAGCCGGGCTTCAGTGGCAGGCACTCTATTCCGGGAGTGGGTGAGATCATTATGCCGCCGGTTTCGGTCTGCCACCAGGTATCGACGATGGGACACCGTTCGCCGCCAATATGACGGTAGAACCAGAGCCAGGCCTCCGGGTTGATGGATTCACCAACGCTTCCCAGCAGCTCGAGAGTGCTGAGGTCATGCTTTTTTAGCATTTCTTCGCCGTGTCCCATGAATGTCCTGATGGCCGTTGGCGACGTGTAGAAGATGGTGACTCCGTATTTCTCGATAATATCCCACCACCTGTCGATTGCCGGGTAATCCGGAGCTCCCTCGTAGATCACCGTGGCTGCCCCGTGCGCCAACGGGGCGTATACTATCTGGCTATGCCCTGTCACCCAGCCGATATCAGCGGTGCACCAGTACACCGATTCCTCCCGGATGTCGAAGACCCATTTATAGGTGACGTAGTTGTGTACCAGGTATCCGCCGGTGCTGTGCACGATCCCCTTAGGCTTTCCCGTGGTCCCCGACGTGTACAATACATAGAGAGGATGGTTCGACTCGACCAGCTCTGGCTCCACGTAAGGGTCTGCTTCCTCTAGCAGATCGTGCAGCCAGGATTCTTTGGGCGGGTTCAGGGTGACCGAGTTGTCAGCCCTCTTGACCACAATGGCCTTCTCCACGGAGGGGCACATGGTAAGAGCTTCGTCGGCTATGCTCTTTAACGGCAGTATCTTGCCCCTGCGAAATCCCCCGTCGGCGGTCACCAGTAGCCTGGCACCTACGTCGTTGATCCTGTCGGCCAGTGCCCGGGCGCTGAAGCCCGAGAAGACCACCGTATGGATGGCGCCGATCCTGGCACATGCCAGCATGAAGATGGGCAGCTCCGGTATCATGGGTAGATACAGGGCAACTTTGTCGCCGGTCCCCACGCCGCAGTTCTTCAGGACCGATGCGTATCTGTTTACTTCGCGGTATAAGGTGGAATAGCTGAGAACCCTGACGTCTCCCGGCTCACCTTCCCAGTATATTGCCACCTTGCTCCTGCGCCACGTCTTAGCATGACGATCGACGCAGATATGGCAGGCGTTCAACGTGCCGCCCACGAACCACCTGGCAAAGGGTGCCTCCCATTCCAGCACCCTGTCCCAGGTCCGGAACCAGTCCAGCTGGCGCGCCTGTTCAGCCCAGAAATCCTCCGGCTCCTCTATGGACGAGTCATAGAGATCATAGAATTTCTTCACCGGGTAATGCCAGCGATCAAATGGTAACGATAATTCTGCCATCGCCTCACCTCCTGTAGTCGTGCTTCGCACTCCGCTATTGCCGGCCTGTGGGACCGGGCTACCGGGTCATGCTCACAATCCGGCTCCCGGATCGCTCCGACGCCCTACACTGCTCGGCACAACTCTCTTCTGCCGCTAGATCACTTTCCTGAATTTCTCTTTCCGGGCACCGCAGACAGGGCACTCATCCGGCAGCAAGTTATCGGACACATAGCCGCAGACCTGGCAGACATAGTAGTCGACTTCCTCTTCTGCCATCATGTGTGCCAGTGCCTTCTTGTATAACCGGGCGTGGCCCTTTTCCACGTCACGAGAATAGCTCATGATCGTGGAGACTCCCTGGTTACCTTCTTCGTTTGCCTCTCTGACGAATTGAGGATAGCTGTTGACAGCGAGGGTCTCCCTCTCGAAGGCGCTTTCCAGGTTCTCTTGCGTTCCCGACGTGCCACCTAGGAGGCGGAAGTGGTTGAAGGCATGTACTGCCTCAGCCTCGGCGACGGCACGGAACAGCCGCGCCATCTGGGGATAGCCTTCCTGCTCAGCCTTCATAGCATACGCCAGGTTCCTCAGATGTGCCTGGGATTCGGCCACGAAGCCCGTTTTGAGGTTGTTCAGTGTCCTGGTCCCCTTTATCCCCGGAACCTCATGCGGGACCAGCTTCTCCGCCTCAGTGCCGCAGACAGGGCATTGTTCCGGCTTGTCGGCGTCGAATCCCACGTGGTGGCAATTCGTGCATTTCCACATGTCTTGCTCCCTTCTGAATCGAGCTACCTGCTCGGAAGGTCACTTTGCCGTTCAGTTCGTGATCAACCATCGTCTGCCGTTTGACCGGAGACCTGGCCGGGCCGTATGTGTTGACGCGTCAGACCCCGGAATCATAGCCTTCAGGCCTTATCAGCAGTATCGGTATCGAAGCTGAGCGTACCACTCTGTCTGCGACGCTGCCGAACACCCATCGACTTATCCCGGAACGACCGTGCGTGGCAATGGCTATAAGGTCAACTGCGTTTTGCCGGGCATATTCAGTAATGACCTCAGCGGCCCTCCCTGAGAGAATTTCGTAGCTAACGTTGAACCCCTCCGAAGTGAGTTGATCTTTCACCTCCGTAAGGTATTCTTCTGCTGCTTTCTGGTCGGCGGTCTGTACGGCCACAAAATCGATGGCCTCTGCTCCCACAGTAGGGGGCGGCTCTACCACTCTCACGAGAACGATGTCCTCTATGCCGCATCCGCCGGCTATCGTCCTGGCATGAGGAAGTACACACTCAGCCAGGCTTGACCCATCAAGTGGAATCAGTACCTTCTTATACATTTCACGCTATCCTCACCTGAATTTTGTTGCTTTCCTGCCGGTTTCATCAGGTCGCTTGTTTGTATTCGGGGCACCTCCTTACCGCCTATACTGATTGATGAGAGATCATCAGCGGAAGCCATGCTCTCTATGCTTGTCAGCGATGGTGTTAGCCAGGTCGTCCAGGGCCCGGAGATCCTCTTCTCCGGGAAATCCCCTGCTGATCACGGGCTCCAGCAACTCTACTCTGAGGTTGGGAATCATCCCCTTAAGCTGCTCCACAGCTTTGCTGCCCCAGCCATAGGAGCCGATAATCGAGACAAATTGGATTCGCGGTCTCAAAGCATTGGCAAGAAACGCGGCGTGGCTGACGTTGGGGTGGGGCCCGACCAGGACCGTGGGGGTGCCGATGACCATGGTTGCGGCATCGACCAGTGCCATGGCCAGTTTCCCGATATCGGTTGCAACCAGATTGAACTGCTTGACCGTAACACCTTTGTCAACAAGGCTTCCAACGAAATATTCCACCATCTTCTGTGTGCTGCCGTGCATCGAAATATAAGGCAACACGACAGTGTTTTTGGGCTGATCGAACACCCAGCTGCGATATGCTTCCAGTATGAAGGGAGGCCTGTCATGAAGCGGGCCATGGCTGGGCGCTATGACGTCCATCTCATAGCCTTCAAGTCTCTTTAGATGCTTCTCAATACTGGGGTGGAATGGCATCATGATCTCGGCATAGTATCTCTTGGCCGCCTCATAAGCCTGTCCTTCATCAACAACACACAGGTCGGTGGTGGCCAGATGGGAGCCAAAGAGGTCGCAGGGGAAAAGAATGCTGTCTTCGCGCAGGTACGTAAGCATGGTCTCGGGCCAGTGTACCCAGGGGGCATGGATAAACTCCAGAGTCCTATCGCCCAGCGACAGGGTCTCGCCATCGGCTACTGTGAGGAACTTGTCATCGGGCACACTCAGAAGGGCCATGAGCATTTCCTTGCCCTTGGCAGTGGTGATCACTCTAACATGGGGATACCTCTCCAGGACCATCGGGATAGATCCGGAATGGTCCTGCTCGGCGTGGTTGGCGATGACGTAGTCAACGGTGGGTGTGTCCTTGAGATGGTTCATAAGAACGTCCGCCATGGTGGGGTCGACGGTATCTATAAGTGCCACTTTCTGGTTTCCCTGCACCAGGTAGGCGTTATAGCTCGTGCCGTCGGGAAGCGGTATGAGCGCGTCAAACAGACGTCTATCCCAATCAACGGCACCGACCCAGTGAACACCCCGTTTTATCTGCCTCGCTTTCATCATTAGACCTTTTCGAACTGGTCTTTGCCTGCCCCGCAGACAGGACAAACCCAATCATCGGGTAGTTCTTCGAACGGTGTCCCCGCGTCTACACCTCCGTCGGGGTCGCCCAGATCGGGGTCGTAGATGTATCCGCACACAGTGCACTCGTATTTGGCCATTTTGGGTGTCTCCTCCTTTCTTTCTGCGATGTAGCTGGGAGCGGTCTTGGGAGTGGTGCCTCTCTTGACTTGATGGTAGTAGGCATAGGTCATGGGCTCTCCTTCTCTGAGGATATCAGCTCCCACAACCTCGCCTACGAAAATAGTGTGAGTCCCGACCTCTATGCGATCGATTACCCTGGCTTCGAGGTAGCCCAGGCCATGGTCAAGCACAATCGGAGCCCTTGCTTCACCGAGCCTGTAGTTGACGTCCGTGAGTTTGTCCACCTCCCGGCCGGTTTTGAAGCCGAAATGACCGATGAAAGAGACGGGGGTATCCTGGGATAGTATAGTAGCGGTAAAGACCTTGCTTTCACTGATGAACTCATGGGTCAGGTTTTCCCTGTTGATACTCACCGCAATGGTCGGAGGGTCGGAGGTCACCTGGAATACCGTGTTGGCAATCTGCCCGTTGAGCCTGTCGCCCTTCCTGGAACCTATTACGTACAGACCGTAGCTGCAGTGACGCAGGGCCTTGAGATTCATGACTCGCCTCCTGTTACGTTCATTCACATGATGTCTCTCTCGCTGGCTTCGACAGCCCTTTGCAGTTCGGCAGCCAGGAAAGGCGGCAGTCCTTCGATGTCCACCCTCAGGAATCCCCTCACTATCGTGGCCGTGGCTTCGTCTCTGGTTAGGCCGCGCGCCATCAGGTATTCTACTTCTTCCTCGGCTATCTTGCCTACTGCTGCTTCGTGTGACAGGTCGATGCCGGCCAGGGTGCCCTTGAGTTCGGGTATGGCGTAGATCGTGCCCTTGCCCCCGAGGATCAAGCCGCGACACTCCAGGTGGCCCTTGACGTCCGGGGCGTTCCCCTCTATGTATCCCCGGGCGGTGATATCGCCCCCCGTAGTTATGGCCCGTGACACGATCTCCGTCCTCGCTTCCCTGGCGTTGAGAATCACCCGGGAACCGGCATCCAGGGATGATCCCGCAGCTGCTACCAGGATGCTATTGAACCTGACGGCCGCGTTTTCCCCGGCACACGTGACCGAGGGGTACATTTGGAGCGAACGAACCGGTTTCATGAGTACGTAATTGCTCAGAAATAGACCGTCTTCTTCGACGATCACTGCCGTGCGCGGACGGACCGCGGTCTCGGCATTCCAGTTATGTATCATGGTAAAGGTAACTCTGGCTCCCCTTTTTATGTAGAACTCGGAGACGCCCAGATGCAGGCCGGCTTCTTCGTCGGACGCCGTGGTACAACCGGTGATGATATGTAGCTCTGAGTCCTCTTCGGCGATGATGATATTGTGTACATTTTGCGCGAGCCGTGCTTTGGAGAGATAGAGGCAGGCCTGGACCGGGTAGTCGGTCTTATGGCCGGGCAGCGACCTGATGAAGTATCCGCTATGCTGGGAGAGCTCTACACTGGCGGTGTATTTGTCCGTGTCCACAGCGACCGCCTGCCACCAGTAGTCCGACAGCCAGTCATACTTGTCCAGAGCATCGCCGACCGCCATCACCTCTATGCCCTCCTGTCGGACCGAGCTATGGAGCGGGGCATTGTCCATCTGGATAAAGGTGCCCGATCTCTGGCTGGGATCGTCGAGTATGACTCCTGCCCCCAGCATCTGCTCCCTGGTTTTGGCAGGTAACGTGGAGGGGTCAGACTGGTAAGGCTGCTCGTCCGTCGAGCTAACATAGGCAGACAGGTCTATGTCCTCGCCAAGGGCTGCCTTCTTGGCTGAGGCCGCCCGGGCCCTGTCTTTGTGTGAGCCAGATTTCTTCTCAACCACTTGGTGTCCTCCTCAGGAAGCATTGGATGCACTCTTCGTAGCCTTTCTCCCTGATGGTGGCCAGGATCTCGTGGGGGTCTCCCTCGCATCCGATCACACCATCACACATCACATAGCCGGTGCGGGCGTTGACATAATCGAGGATGTGACCGGTGTGGGTGATGACCAGTCCCATGCACGTACGGTCAACCAGCGGACAGTCCTTTTCCAGTAAGCTGTTCAGCAGTTCGCCGATGAGCGATATATTGACCAGGTCGACACCTGACTCAGGCTCATCTATCAGGGTGAGCTCCGGCTTCTGTGCCAGCAACTGCATTAACTCCGACCGTTTGATCTCGCCTCCGGAGAACCCGTAGTTTATGTCCCTGTCCAGGAAATCGGCCATATTGACTCTCTCGGCGAGTTCGTTGATGCGCTGCTCTTCGCCGTCTTGCTCTTTCAGACAGGCGGCCACCATGTCGCGTGTCTTTACACCGCGAACCACCGGCGGCCGCTGGAATGACATTCCGATGCCCAGTCGCGCTCTCTCATCCAGCGAGAGCCGGGTTATGTCGGTGCCTTTGAAGATTATCTTGCCTTCGGTTATCTGATACCTGGGGAAACCCATTATTGCCATGAGCAGGGTTGTCTTACCGCTGCCGTTAGGGCCAAAAAGCACATGGGTCTCGCCGAGCTTCATCTGCAGGTTGATGCCGCGCAAGATCTGACGGCCTTCTACTGCTACACCTAACTGTTCGATGCTTAAGGCAAAGCCTCCCATATGATCACCTCCTTTCTACTCATCTAAAGGCTGTGCAAACACGGACCCCGCTCCGATCAAAGCCGCCGTTCCCCGCAGAGGCATCCCAGGGCTGTCTACCTGCCGTGCCGGGTTATGGGACCTTGACGGCTGTAGTCACAGAGCCACGCTACGCAGTGCCGAACGTATCCTCTCTGTCAGGGCAGTGCCCGCGAATGGCAGCACCTACCGAGTCATCACCGGCCTGCGGGCTGCGGCTCATGGTCTGGCCACCCCGGGTCTCTTATCCTGCGCTCACCCAAATGGAGAGAGGAACGCGCCGGTTGTCAGACTCGACGGGGCCTCACAGGGCAGGGATCGTCCTCCTCCGCACACAGCCCCAACCGGGATCCTAGTCCGAGGCCTCGGTCTTCTTGAGGAACTCCTCGACTTTGGCCACCAGGTCCTTTGGCTTGATCGGTTTGACGATGTACTCAGACACGTCAAACGGGAAAGGCTGCCCCAGCGACTCCGAGAAGCTGGTCAGGGCCAGAACCGGTGTCTTGGCAAGCGCCGGGTCCTTTCGGAACTGGTCGGCAAAGGTGAAGCCATCGGCGACAGGCATCAGTATATCCAGCACCACCAAATCGGGCTTCTCTCGTCGGGCCTTCTCCAGTCCTTCCTGACCGTTGTAGGCTACGATAACCTCGTAGGCTTTGCTTTCCAGGGCCCCGCTCATGACTTTGATGAGATCAACGTCATCGTCGACGAGCAGAATCTTCGGCCTCTGTTTCATACCTGGTCACCTCCTTAGTCGTTCATTTGATGATCGTACGTCTGATGTATCAAGCAGACTTCTTATTCAGTGGGCCGTTCTTGGGGAGGGTGAAGACGAACCTGCTACCGGCCCCGGTCTCCGTACATGGGCTCTCGGCCCAGATCTTCCCTCCATGGGCCTGGATTATCCTTTTCGATATCGATAATCCCAGCCCGGTTCCTTTCTTGCCTGCGTTGCTACCCCGGAAAAAATCGTCAAAGAGCCGGGGCAGTTCATCGGGCGGTATGCCGATACCGGTATCTATCACCTCTACAGCAACCTCGTTGTCATGTTCCTTCACCCGTACAAGCGCCATACCTTCGCGGGTATAGTTAATGGCATTAGCTATCAGGTTGTTCAACACCTGTTGCAGCCGCCGGCTTGATGCGTAGACTCTGGGCGAGCTTTCGGGCAGTTCGATCTTCAACTCTATTCCCTTCTGCCTTGCCACACTATCCAGGCCCACCACCGCCTGCTTAACCACTCCGTTCAGCGATACCTCCTGCATCTCGCGCTCCAGCTGCCCGGCTTCAATACGTGTTATGTCCAGCAGGTCCGTTATCAACGTCAGAAGCTCGTCAATCCTTCTCACGCCCCTCTGCATCAAATCCTTCTGTCCGTCCGTGATCTCGCCGGTATATCCATCCAGCATATAGGACAACAGGCTCTGGGTGGCAACCAGAGGCGACTGGAGATCGTGCGCCACGACGCTGAGAAAGCGGACGAACTGGCGTCTCTCCTCCTCCAGTTTGTCCACTTCGGTGAAACACTGCTCAAGTCTCCTCGCGTTGTCGAGGGCGATAGCTCCCAGATTGGACGCCGCCTGCACGAAATATATCTCGTCGGCCGTAAACTCGTGCGGCTCCGCAGTGTACACCCTGATCACCCCTATTACCTCTTGTTTGAGCAGCACCGGTGCGGAGAGCATAGACGCGATTCCCTCCTGTCGAGCCTGCTCGCGATACTGGACTCTCTCGTCCCCCGTCGCGTTCAGGATGGCGACGGGCTCACCCTGCAAGGCCTGGGAGATGCTCTTGTCGGCGGACAGGGGGCCCTTGCGAACATACCAGTCGCTCAATCCGTGGGCTGCCGTGTGAATCAACGTCTCCCGGTCCGGCGTGAGCAGCATCAAGGAACACCCCCTGGCCTCGAGCGCCTCGGCAACAGCTTTGACAATGGCATCGAGCACACTCTCAGGTGTCCCGGCGGAGCTGACGATAGCCGCCATTTCGTAGAGACTGCGGTAGTATCTCTGTGTCAGGTTGGCCATTGTCGCGCTAGTCTCTCTCATTCCGCCACCGACTCGATGCCGGAACACATTCTGTGCATCGTTATTATACTATGAAACAGGGCACGTGCCTATGGTAGTACTCCGTTGGTCTCGGATCGGGTCGACGGCAGGCCGTTCGTCACCTGCTACGGTCTCTGCACAGTGCGTATCAGGCTGCCGCTACGGTCCCTGATGTTCACCTTCAGAGGCATCTGGCCCGGCAGGGCGTGAGTAGAGCAGGCCAGGCACGGGTCATAAGCGCGGAAGGCCATCTCAACCATATTAAGGAGGCCTTCTTCGACCTGTGGCCCCTTCACAAACCCCATGGCCGCTTTCTTCACCGAGAGGCATATGGGTGCGGCATTGTGCTGGGTCGCGACAATAAGATTCACCTTCGTCGCTCTTCCCTCGCTGTCCGCTTCGTAATGATGGATCAGCGTCCCCCGTGATGCCTCGACGCAACCAATGCCCACCTTGTCCAGTTTGAGGTCCATGTTGCGTATATCCTTGCTGGTCAACAGAGGATCGCTGGCAATCCGCTGCGCGTGCTCTGCCGCCTGAAGGGCTTCGATCAGCCTGGCCCAGTGGTAAGCAAGCGTATGGTGACTGGGTTTGCCGCCCAGGATATCGTACATGGTCTCGTATTCTTTCTGAGCAAGCGGCGTCAGCATGCTATCGGCCGCATTCAGCCTCGCAAGGGGGCCGACACGATATATGGAGGTTCCCTCGCCATCGTCCAGACCTCGCCAGCCGATGTTCTTCAGGTGAGTCAACCTTACATACGTCCATGGTTCCACCCATTCGCCTATGTGATCAGCATAGTCGTGGCAATCGAACAAGGCGTATTCCTCGCCCTTGGGATCGACGACCCTGCACTTGCCCTCATAGAAGTTCAGCCGATTGCTGTCGTCGACCTGTCCCATATAGTAGGTGTTCAGTTTGTAAGCGTCATGGAGGACGGTATCCAGGTACTCCTTATTGTCCAGGACGATCTGTTTGAACAGCTCCAGCGAAAACTGGCAGAACTCCACGCTGGAATCGGCCGTTTCCCGTATCCATTTCCTGTCGTCCTCCGTGATCCTGATCGATACCCCTCCCGGCAAGCCGCCTTCGGGATGAGGAGTCTTGCTGCCGATGTGCCGGACTATCTCACGACATCTCTTCCTGGTCTCTATGACCTTGCCGCCGATCTCCAGGCCGACCTTCCGCACGACACCGAGGATATTGCGTTCGGCCGGGTCGGCGGTCGGCCCGACCACGAAATCAGGCGAGGACAGTATGAAAAAGTGCAGCAGGTGGTCTTCCACCAGGAATGCATTGAAATGGAGCTGCCTTATCAGCTTGGCAGTAGGAGTCGGCTCTACACCGAACAGGTCATCCAGGGCCTTGACGGATGCCATGTTGTGGGGGGTCGGGCAGACCCCGCAGATGTTGGGCATGATCCGTGGCAACTCCTCCACAGGTCTGCCCAGGCAGAAGGTCTCAAACCCTCTTAGTTCCACCACCTGCCAGTAGGCATCGTCTACATTGCCCTTGTCATCCAGAAAGATCTCGATCTTCCCATGCCCCTCGAGCCTGGTTATCGGGTTTATGGTGATTCTCTCGCTCACATTACACCTCTTTCGTATCTACTCTGTTTCTCGCTCGCCTTTTCTGGAGCATCGCAGCGGGGAGCGAGAATCGGTAGAGGTATCCTACCGGGTCGATGAACTGGTCTATGATCCCGGCCACCTCTTCGTTGCTTTCTGCATCCAGGATCGATGCCATGGTGGATATGAACTTGGCACCGCCATCCTCCACCCCCTCCACGGGGCCGAAGCACCCGCGGCATGGCATGTTGATGTTCATGCAGGCCTCCCCGCAGCCGTCGCGGGTAGCAGGCCCGAGGCAGATTATCCCCTGCGTCAAGAAGCAGGCATCCGGATCCGCCTCCACCTCGTGAATCCTCTTGATCTCCCTGATCGACATTCGATCCGGCTTGGACTGGTTACGCTTGCAGCTATCACACAACGCTCTATGAGGCGCCAGGGTCGATCCTTTGGGAGGAAGCTTGTTCTCCAGGACCGCGCTCAGGGCATACATGATTGAATATGCCGGCGGGGGACATCCCGGCAGGTAGTAATCTACATCGATAACGTCATCCAGCGCGTAGACACGGCCGTGCAATTCGGGCAGAGTGAGTTCCTTTCCGTTGACACGGGAGACAGCCTGGGGATAGTGGCCGTTGGGGTTGACAACGGTGGGGGCATCACGATAGACCCAGTCAAAGATATCTTGCTTAGTAGCAAGGTTGGCTAATCCCGGTGTTCCGCCGAGACAGGCGCAGGCGCCAAAGGCAAGAACCAGCTGCGATTTCTCTCTTAGTAGCTCGGCGATCTCCTGTTGCTCGGAGTTTCTGACGTGCCCGTTGACGACGCTCAACACGATCTCGTCCTTCTTCATCGCTTTGACGCTCTCGTACTTGTAGTCCAACGCCACTGGCCACAGGACGAGATCAACGGCAGCTGCCACGCGAAGGAGCACTTCGTTTATGTCAACGACGGCCTCGTCACAGCCCCCGCACCCTCCCAACCAGCAGATAGCGACCTTCGGTTTGGTCATCTCATTTCCCTCCTCTGGCTCTAGCCGTCTCCTGTGGCGCCTCTTCTGCCGCCAGGATGCTTTTCGGGGGACCCAGCCTTGCCAGTTCGTTCCTCATCTCCTCCACCAAGTCCGGGATCCTTGTGCCTTCAGGGTCAAGGGACAGTTCTATCCTGATTCTCTCTCCTTCTATGCCGACAGACTCCAACAGCCTGCGGATGAGATGAACCCTCTTCTTAGCCTCGTAGTTGCCGTCCTGATAGTGGCAGTCGCCCTCCGGGCAGCCAAGTATCAGAACCCCGTCGGCTCCTGATCTGAACGCATCAAGCATATGCGTAGCATCGATCTTCCCTGTGCAGATGACGGGTACCCAGTTTTCGGTCGTGCTGGAGATCGTTTCTTCGTCGGTCAGGTAGCCCCAGCTGAACTTGCAGGAGAAACAGACCAGTTTCGGCTTGTATTCGCTCAATGTCATCCTCCTAGATAAAGCGTTGGGCCGCACACTAGGCCAGAGAAGTGTAGACGGAGCCTATCCTCTCTGCTGTGTCGTCGTCGACCATCCGTCTTGCTTCAGAGGGGCAAGCCACAACGCACATGCCGCAGGACTTGCACCTGAACATGTCCGTTTCCGATGTGATCTTGCCGCCTGAAGTGATCAAGTGGGCAGAATAGTAGTTGCAGGCATAGACACAGTGACCGCAGCCGCTGCACCTTGCCGTATCTACCTCAACCGGACTGAGAGATTTCTGGAAGCCAATGGATACGCAGGCCTTGCAGGACAGGCACGGCCCGCAGGTTACGCATCTTCGCGCCTCCTCTATTGCTTCGTCCAGCGTGAAGCCCTGTTCGAACATCCGGAAGTGCATCCTGTCTTCCGGCGGCATCCAGGGCACCTCCGGCTCACGCTTATAGTCTCGCCTCATGGGAATCTGATATCCTTCGTAGTCCCTTCGGCGTCCTTCCCTCATGTCAACGCCGCTCAGGTATCTGTCAATCGACTCCGCGGCCATGAGTCCCTCACCCATAGCTTCCACCATGAAACCCACCCTTCGGACATCGCCGCCGACGAAGACCCAGGGCTTGTTCGTGATCTGCAAAGTCAGGTGGTCAATGTCAAACCTGCCGTGCTCATCCAGTAGCCCTTCCTTCTGAAGGAGCGATACGTCAGGAGACTGCCCTACTGTGATTATCAGTACGTCGCCCTCCAAATCTACACAATCCTCGCAGTCAAACCTGGGGTTGAATCCTTCCTCGTCAAACACGCTGACGCACAGCGGGCAGTTGATCCCCTTGAACTGGCCGTTCTCGCCGATGATTTTCCGCACACCGCGGCTGTAGAGTATCCTTATGCCCTCCTCCCACGCCCCGCGAACCTCCTCTTCGTCGGCCGGTATGCCGTCTCTATGGTCTTTATCTTCACGTTCAAGCGAAACGACGGTCACCTCTGCTCCGTGTCTCCTGGCCGACCTGGCCACGTCAAAGGCTACGTTTCCGCCGCCGGTGACGATGACCTTCTTGCCCCTGAAGTAGTCCAGTGCAATATTGTTGTGACTAACCTCATACAAGTAGGTGTGGCCATACATGACGCCGGCCAGGTCCTGCCCCTCCAGGACCTGCCTCTCAAAGGTCAGGACCCTGGGAGCCGGCAGCCCGGTGGCAAGGAAGACCGCCTTATACCCCTGGTTCTTCAGGTGTTCCAGTGGCAGCTCTTCGGTTCCTACCCTGCTGTTATACCGCACCTCTATGCCCGCCACTCTTACCAGGGTGTCGAGCGTTAGTTGGAGAAGGTCCTTGGGCAAGCGGTAGTCCGGCACCAGCCAGAGCGCTCCGCCAAGCCGGTCAAAAGCCTCGATGACGGTTACCTCGTATCCTCGCTTCCCCAGATGATAGGCGCACATCAAGCCTCCGGGTCCGCCTCCTACAACGGCAACCTTTTCGCCGTTCTTGACGGCCTGGAATCCCTTCAACTCCGCGAGGTGATCGGTGTACGCGTCCGATAGGAATCTCTTGAGCAGCCTCCTCCTGATCGCGCCCCCCTTCTTGAGGTAATTGCACTCCAGTTCGCAGATTCCGCAGATGTAACCGCAGATGTTGAAGAAGGGGTTTTTCTCATAGAGATAATCGCCGATATCCAGTATGCCCTCTCTTGCCGAATCCGCGTCACGAGGGAGAAGAGAAATGAGTACATTGGTACGTTGGATGTCCTCGTTTATCGGGCACTTGATCTGGCAGGGAGGCAGACACTGCCTGACCGCCGTCTCCACATGTGCAACTCCCTTAGCCTCGGTTTTCCACATGTTTGACCTCCTTGTGTAGTCTGAGATTCAGAATACTGTGTGCTGAACACCGATGTTATGGCGAATCATAGCCGCAATCCCGGGGCTGAATACCAGTGGGTTCTCAATCGTTCACTCTGTAAGAAGGACTGACATCATGATGGAAAGCTGCGGCAACGGGCCACACAGCCAATCCGGGGTCTGCACTGCCTTTTCTGCGAATCTAATGCTCATCCTGGCGGGTAGATGCCGCGAATAATAGCGTCAGGGGTGTTCGCTTGTCAAATATGCCGGGCCTGGACGACCCAGGAGATGAGCGGTGGCATAGCTGCTATCAGCAGCCCGACCTCGACGAGCACAAAGAGGGTGCGCCACCCCTCAGGAGGCATAACGGATAAAGGCACGCGCTTATAGGGGATTACCTGAACAAAGGGGGCCGCAGGCCTGATCAGAAGAAGATGGTGGTGAGCACTATCCCTGCCACATGCTCACGCGCCGTCCAGAGACCAGTGCTCTTTCTTGGTGAACCACCCGGCGGGGTCACACAGATACTCATAGGTATCCGAAAGGGCAAGATGGTGCTGCCGCTCCTCACCCGCCAGGGCCTCGTAGAACCGCTTTTCCAGGGGGAGCGTACTCTCCTCGGATCTGAGGCGATACAGGTTATAGGACTCTATCTCCATGTTCATCGCCACCTGAATAGCCTCGAGTTCAGACCTGGCCACCGTAGCCTTAGTGCCGAGAGCTTCGGTTGCTCGCCCGAACAGAGTTCTGAGTTTTGCGCCCTCGTCGGATGGTGGTTCTATGTCGGGCCACTCCTGTCTCTTCTTGAAGGAGTCATATATTTGCTCGAATTTCCTGCGGTGAGCATCCTCCTCGTCAGCCAGTTGCTCAAACAGATCCTCAGCTAGCTTGTTGCTGCTCTTCCGGCTCGCCTCCTCGTAGAATTCCATTCCGTCTATCTCCATTCGAACGGCGAGCTGAAGTACCTCAAGTATCCTGGCCTGCGCGTCTTCCATCCGGCACACTCCTTTGCGAGCTCTCTCCCGCGACTCCGATAGCGCGGGCGATCTCGGCAGTGCAAGGGGCGCCTGGGCCCCGAGCACCATCAATAGGATAGACGTCCGGGGGCAGGCTTGTCAACAGCAGGCCTGCCCAGTATAGTGCGACATGGGAAATGCGGTCTGCGCTGTGTTACAATCTCCTGCCGGGGATGCGAGGGACGCTACGGCCGCC
>PWRA01000084.1 GCA_003556385.1 Dehalococcoidia bacterium
AGATGGCCTCAAGGCTGAAGAGGATGGGTATAGAGGTTAACTCTTTGGTTAACTCTGAAGCTAAAAACCAAATCCTAAGTCATGCTCGTCTGCCAATTCCGACACTTCCCCGCACAGGAAACCGCCTAATACGATAGCACTTTGTGGGCCTCGTCTCAAGCTATCGCTGTTTCTTCCAGAAGACTGCCGATCCTGCAAGAGGACTTGTCCGACGATAGATAGCGGCAAGATGACTCAGTAAGTGAGGTTGCTGCCCATCGTGCCAGAGACCAGCATGTTCTAAGAGCGGCAACGTGAGAAGGCGGCCAGTATCACGGGAGGCAGCAGCCCGGGAAGGACAGCTCTGCTAGTCGCAGGACTCAGATGATCACCTTGTACGGTACACCATGTCGATCTGGCCGCGCTGGCACGCCCTCTTGTAGCCGAGACCTTCATATAATCTAATCGCCCTCTCGTTTTCTACATCGCATGCCAGGAAGCTTCGCGCAGCGCCCTGGGAGCGCCCCCAGTTAAGAGCCTCCGCGACCAGAGAGAGGCCTATCTTCCGTGAGTGGTACAATGGGTCGACAGCCAGCTCCCTAACCCACAGGGTGGGTCCATCCGGATTGTCGAAGCCATAGATAGCCACACAGCATACGCCGACCGTAGCATTGTCCAACAACGCAACGTACATCAGCGAATGCTCCTGTTCGTTCCACTCCTGAAGCCACTGTGAGGTCTCCCCGAGGTAACCCCTGGATAAGCCCTCGCATGCCTGCGTGATCTCAGCAGCCCTGGCATACCCTTGCTCCTCAATCCGCCGGATAAGCAGACCTTCGGGTCGCTCTATCTCCACCGGCTTGAGCGGACACTGCCAGTAATCGATCCATTCGCTGAGCACAGAGAATCCGATCTGCTCAAGCGCTCCAATGCACGACTCCGGAACGAATTCTATCTCGACGTCTTCCTCGATGACGTTTGTGTTCAGCATGCTTACTATGCGGCTGACCAGTTCATGAGCATTGTTCACTGCCCAATGAAGGTGCGTCCTTCCGTTCAACGTCGACTGAATCAACAGACCGGTGTCATCGCTCTGGATAACAGTGATCTCGCCGAGTCCCTCCACATCAACGTACCCCATAGAGCTAAGCGGGAACTGCCTCGCCCGCACGAGTAAATGCGCTAGCTCTGATCCCATCATGTAACCGGTAGGCCTCCGATTGCTTTTCGCCACAGATAATTCCTTCTTTGCTCGGTCCCGGCGCCGCAGAGACACAGATACCTACTGCGATTCAAATCGGCCGATCTTGAGCATCCGGGCTATGTTGGCCTCCAGAGAAAGGGCGGGCTTGAGACCTGGTCTGGTGCTGGTCATTATGGTTGTCACACCGGGGCCGTGACCGGCGACACGGCAATCGCTGTGGATAACAACCCCAATCGTTGCCGCACCCCTTCTGTAGCATCTGCCGAATGCATTATCGTGGTCTTCGATGCAGACTATGTCGCCGAAGCACAGCTTGTCCAGTCCGTGCTTCTTGAGAGCTTCCTCGTCTGCGGTCATTATGTCATAGTCACCTGTGCCCATGCTTGTGGAGCCTACACCGGACCCCATCAGGAAGGCCGGGACAATCCCGGCAACCGGTATATGCAATTCTCCGTCCTTCTCCACTATTGCCATCGCTTCGAGCAAATCTGGGTCCAGGCTGTAGACATGCACGTCGGGATAGTCGAGCAGCCTGAGTCCCTGGCCAAAGGACCTGATCAGGAACTTGTCGTCAAGCGTCAACTGTTCGAGGACATCCCCGGGGAAGTCGATAAGGACATGCTCTGCGCCTCCGTGATGACCGGTCACCACACCTCTTGCTCCCTTGGCATCTCCCGTGACAACCCTGGCTTCATTTCCTACGCAGGCGTAAAAATTGTATCCCTGGTTTGTAGGCGACCGCCGGTCCTTCTCATCAAGAAGACTGGAAACACCCGGTTCGACGTGGTCTGCCTCCCAGCCGAACGCTGGATCGCCCACCCGTACGTTATAGGTAATCCCGCCCAAACGGGGGACCATGAAAGGCTCGCCGGTGTGTGAAACCGCATGCCTCCCGGAATGCTCGGGCTTGGCAACCGTACCCTGCACTGAGATCATGACTAATCTGTCTTTGTTGGTTCTCATGGCTTCACCTCGCTGCATATGCTAACACAACCGGCTCGCAAGCGGAAACGGATTTGCGAGGGCGGCCCGATTATAATAAGCTAGACAAACATGAAAGCCTTAGTGCAGCGGGTCTCGATGGCCTCAGTACGTGTCAACGACCGGATAGTAGGCGAGATCGGCAAGGGCCTGGTGGTCTTTGTCGGTGTCGCCGTGGACGATTCAAGGGAAGACGCCCGTTACCTCGCTAACAAGGTAGCCAACCTGCGCGTATTTGCCGACGAGGCGAGCAAGTTTGCCCTGTCGGCGCTGGAGACCGGCGGCGAGGTCCTGGTAATCAGCCAGTTCACCCTCCTGGGCGATTCCCGCAAAGGGAGGCGCCCCAGTTTCACCGAGGCAGCTCCGCCCGACCTGGCCGACGAACTGTACGAGCATTTTGTCGAGCAGGTCCGCTTCACAGGTCTTAAGGTCGAGACAGGGCTCTTCCAGGAGCACATGCTCGTCGAGATTCACAATAGCGGGCCGGTCACCCTGATGGTGGAAAGCAAGAAGGCCGAGAAGTAGCCGCGCGAAGGGCGATCCCCTTACCTGTCCGGGAGGCTTGCCACCTGTCATCGGAGCTATAAGGCACATGATGGCCGGGCAGAGCCGGCTGATTTCCGGGGTCGTCCCGGTACACCTGCCGGACTCCTCTTCAGGAGGGCGGCAAGAGACTAGTTGCATTCGCAAGTGGTTGCAATAATTCTCCTGCCCTGCTACAATACACCCGGTCAATGAGCTGTCACGAGATTCTTCAGGAGAAGGGCCACCGTCTGACTCTCCAGCGAATGCTGGTCATCGAGGCGCTTCACAACGCCGTAAGGCACATCAGCGCTGAAGAGATCTACGAAGAGCTGCACAGGCGGCATCCATATGCCAATATATCCACCGTCTATCGCACCCTGGAGTTGCTTAAGGAGCTGGAGCTGGTTACGGAAACCGACTTCGGCGAGGGACGTGTCCGCTATCATGTTGCTGAAAAGGGGCACCACCACCACCTTGTCTGCCATAGCTGTGGCAGGGTGGCAGACCTGGAGGAAACCGCCCTGCATCCGTTGAAGGAGGGCCTGCTCGATGAGTACGGCTTTGTGGCCGACTTGAGACACCTGGCCATTTCGGGACGGTGCAATGAATGCCGGAGCGGCCATGAAACCGAACCCAAACTACGATACTGAGGGGAAACACGGCTATGGACGACGTACAGAGGAAACTGGACGTTCTGCTTGACTACTGGGTAGAACACAACACCGAGCACGCGGAGGAGTTCCGTGAGTGGGCTGCGAGAATCAGCTCGCTGTCGGGTGTGGCGGCACAGGAGTTGCTGGAAGCAGCCGCCAGGATGAGCGACGTAAACGAACAACTGATGAAGGCAAAACAGGCTTTGCCGAAGAGCGAGGAGTGACAGCACGATGTGTATGGCCAAACTGTATGAAACTAAAGAAGGCGACAAGCCGGTTGTCGAGGGGGTCTCTCGCATGACCATTGCCGACCGACACGTGGAGGTGGAGACCCTCTTCGGAGAAAAGATGGTGTTCGAAGGCAAGGTACGGCAGATAGATTTCCTGAAGTCTCGAATACAACTGGATAGCCCCTGAGCTTCGCCTATTTCTTCTGTCGGCAACAGTCATATCGCGCATTGAGAGAAAGGAGTCGTCCATGCAGAGAAGAGTCGCGATAGTTATTGTCGCGGTAGCCGTGTTAGGCCTGATACTGGCGCTGGTGGTAAGGGCTCATCCTACGACCGATGTCGTCGCTGGAAGTGTCTTCATCACCAACATCATCAGTGAGGTAGCCGATGGCAGACTGGAGCCGCGTACCCTGATACGGCCCGGCGACTGTCCCGGGCACCACGACGTCAAGCCGAGTGACATCAGGGCGCTGAGCGATTCCAGGGCGCTGATCATCCACAACTACCAGCAGAACTATGCCTACGTCGATAAGCTGGTGCAATCAGCCGATAACCCGGACCTCGCTGTCATAGTCATTGATATCATGGGCAACTGGATGGCACCCCCGGTACAGGCTGAGGCAGTGAACAAGATCACTCAGACGCTGGGCGAGATAGACCCCGAGAACGCGGCCTATTACGAGGAGAAGGCCGCACAAAGGGTGCAGGCTATTGTGGAAACGGGCGAGGAGGTGCAACAGAGATTGGCCGATATGGAGGCCGAAGGAGTGAAGGTGATCTGCGGCGTGATGCAGGCAGGCTTTCTGAACTGGGCCGGATTCGATATCGTCGCTACCCACGGACCCGAAGAGTTCGGGACCGGCGAAAAGTCAGAGCTGGTGGCCAAAGCCAGAGAAGCCAGGGTAGCCCTGGTCATAGATAACCTCCAGAGCGGCGAACAGGGGAAGAGCCTGGCAGAGGATATCGGGGCGGTTCACGTCACCTTATCCAATTTCCCGGGCGGCTTCCCGAACACCGAAACCTGGGAGAAGGCACTGGACAGGAACCTCGATCTGCTCGAGGAAGCGCTGAATGAGTGGAGCGACCTATATGGATGACACTGTGATCAGGATCGAGGACGCCGCGGTCTCATACAGGGAAGATGTGGCCTTGCGGGGCGTGTCCCTCGAAGTGAGGCGAGGTGAGTTCGTCGGCATTATCGGGCCCAACGGAGCCGGCAAAACGACCCTGCTCACCGTGCTTAACGGGCTGGGGAAACTGGTCCACGGACGGGCCTGGGTGCTGGGGGGGAGTGTAAACGGAAGGAATACCATCAACCTGAGGAAGCGCATAGGTTATGTGGCCCAGGTGCAGAATATCGATCCCAGGTTGCCGATCAACGTGAGAGAGACGGTCATGGCTGGCTGCTACGGTCGCCTGGGACTGTTCCGCCGGCCGAAAACGTCCCAATGGCAGGCGGTCGACAACGTATTGCAGATGGTCGGTATAGCTCATCTGGCGCGACGTCCCATAGGGCATCTATCGGGCGGCGAATACCAGAAAGCGGCCATAGCCCGGGCGCTGATCCAGCAGCCTGAGATATTCCTTCTGGACGAGCCGACGGCTTCCATAGACCCGCAGGCACAGCGGGAGATCATGAGCCTTGTTCAGCTCATTCACAAGGAATACGATATGACTACTCTTCTTGTCACTCATGACCTGAAGCAGCTGCCATCTATCTGCAATCGACTGCTTCTGATGAAGGAAGGATGGATATGGGGCCAGGGAAGCCCCGCGTCAATGCTCCGGGAAGAGGTACTGAGCGAGCTATACGGGTCTCCCATGTCGGTAAGTACTGAGACCACCTTGCGCTATTCATAGATAGGGACCGCGATATGGGTATAGAGGTTCTACAATACCAGTTCATGCAGAACGCCATTCTTGCCGGCCTGCTTGCCGGCATAACCTGCGCCGTGATCGGCGTGTTCGTTGTGACCATGCATCTGTCCTTTATCGGCGTGTGCATCGCCCACGCCGCCTTTGCCGGCGCCCTCCTCGGTCTCTGGCTGGGTTTCAACCCATTGCTCGGCGCCCTACTCTTCAGCCTTGTCGGGGCGGCCGTGATAGGCCCCATGGCCGACCGCGGAGAACTGAATCCCGACACATCAATAGGAATCGTGTTCTCGCTGATGCTGGGATTGGCCTTTCTCTTCATGGGCCTGATGCCCGGGGCCAGGGGCGAGGCTCTGAGCTTGTTCTGGGGCAGCATACTCACTGTTACGGGACAGCACCTCATCTTTCTGGCTATCACAACAGCCGTAATAGTCGGGTTACTGGTCGTTTTCTACAAGGAGATACAGGCGGTGATCTGCCATCGGGACGTAGCCGTGGCTGTCGGCATTCCGGCCACCGTAGTCTTCTATGGCCTATTGTTCGCCACCGGTGTGACTATCACCGCATCGCTACAGAGCATCGGCGGTCTCCTTATCTACAGCCTCATTCTCAATCCCGCCGCGGCTGCCTACCAGCTCACTTACAGTCTCAAGCGTATGCTACTCATCGCCAGTGTCTTCGGCATCATCTCCTGCTGGGCCGGGCTAGCAGTCTCTTACGTGCTCGATACCCCTTCGGGGGCTTCGATAGTAATCACCTCATCGATTATCTTCGGGCTGGCAACGTTGTTCTCCCCGAAAAGAAAGGTCAAGCAATGGCGGCAGGTCCAGCCGGCAGGCTAACCATACGACTTCAAGAGCATTTCGATCAGCTGGCCGCAACCTGGGACGAGCGCGTCAGTGAGGATAGCCTCGGATGCCTGCGCGGGATCGTGCGAGATCTGGGCGTCAGGCCGGGGCATTGTGTGCTGGATATCGGCAGTGGGACGGGGGTTCTTCTGCCCTTTCTGACCGCGGAGATGGATAACAGGGGACGAATCATAGCCCTGGACATCTCAGCCGAAATGCTGGTACAGGCAAGGCGCAAGGACCCGGGCTCGATAGTCGACTTCGCTCAGGCCGACGCCATGGCGATCCCCCTGGCCGATGACTCGGTGGACCTGACGATGTGCAACAGCGCCTTCCCTCATTTTGAGGACAAGGCCGCAGCACTGAAGGAGATCGCCAGGATCCTGAAGGATCGCGGCAAGTTGGTCGTCTGCCACACCATGAGCGGGGAGATGGTCAACCGGCTTCACGAATCCATCGGCGGTGTCGTTGCCGACGATCGCCTACCGGATGAGTACCGGCTGCGGGAACACGCAGCTGATGCGGGCTTGGCAATCACGCATTTTGAGGATCGTGAGGAGAGATACCTGGTCATTGCCGAGAAGCGTCCCGGCTGATACTCACCGACGGGGCTCTACGCTCCCTCGATTACTGGACTTCCAGTTCAAGGCTGATATCCACAGCCTTAACTGAGTGGGTAAGGGTGCCCACCGAGATGAGACCAACCCCGGTTTCGGCCACAGCGCGGACGTTGTGCAGTGTGATTCCCCCCGAGGCTTCCACAACGGCACGGCCACCTATTGACTTAACAGCCCGGCGCATGTCGTCAAGGCTCATATTATCGAGCATGACGATATCTGCTCCGGCTTCGACGGCTTCGAGAGCTTCTGCAACAGTCCTCACCTCCACTTCGAGCGGGGCCCGCCCCGATTGGAGATCGCCTCGTCGTCCCGACTCTATCGGGATTTCTCGCAATGACGACGGAGCATGTTGTCTGGCTCTGGCTACAGCCTCCTTGATAGTCAACCCCTGCTTGCGCAGAGCAGCCAGGTGATTGTCCTTGATGAGTATTCCGTCGGCCAGGTCCATGCGGTGGTTATCTCCCCCACCAACTCTGACAGCATACTTCTGGAGCGCCCGCAAGCCCGGCGTCGTCTTCCTGGTGTCCACAATCCGCACCGGCAGTCCTTCAGCACTCGCCACATAGCGGGCGGTCTCAGTAGCGATTCCGCTCAGATGCTGGAGGAAATTCAGAGCCACCCGTTCTGACTTGAGAATGCCGGCGACGCTCCCTGCCACTCTGGCCACCCTGGCGCCCGGCACGACCCTGGCCCCATCCTGCAGCAGGACCTCCACCTGTAGCTGGGGATCCACCTGCCGGAACACCTCTGTGGCGAGTTGCATTCCGGCGAGAACCCCCTCCTCCTTGACCACCAAGAAGGCAACCCCGCACTGCTCTCTCGGTATCAAGGCCTCGGTGGTAACGTCATCCCTGCCCAGGTCCTCAGCCAGGGCGCGCCCCACGATTTCCTCTATCTCTTCTCTAGTCAGCGGCATTCTTCCTGAATACGATGTGTCGCTGCCATGCCGGCAGGGTCTCTGGAAAATCAGTGCGGAAGTGGGCGCCACGACTCTCCTCGCGCATCAACGCGGCCTCGGTCATCAACCTGCCACATAGCACCAGGTTGTGCAGTTCGTAGGACGTGCGGTCGCTCGGCTGCGACGCGAGTGACTCCCATCCGGCCAGGACCGCGGCTGCCTCCGCGAGGTCCTTGCCTGAACGGATTATACCCACCTTCGCCCACATAAGAGACTGCAGGTTGGGCAGGTTCAGCGCGAGAGCAGCGGGAGACGGCGCGCGCCCGGGGAGAGAGCAGGGATCGTTGGTGGCCACGACTGCACGTCCCTCAGAGGACGCGTTCATCTCTGTTCCCTGTACCACCCGCTTGCCGAAGACGACCGACTCAAGAAGCGAGTTCGAAGCCAGCCTGTTAGCGCCATGTACACCGGTGCAGGCGATCTCGCCCGCGGCGAACAGCCCTGCGATATTGGTCTCTCCCCAGCTGTTCACCTTCACTCCTCCCATGATGTAGTGAGCGGCCGGGGCTACGGGGATCAGTGCCCTGGTGATGTCCAGGCCATGCTCCAAACAGAACCGATATATCTGGGGGAAGCGGGTCGTGATGAGCCGTGATGGCAGATGAGTGACGTCCAGGAAGACCCGGTCACTGCCGGTCTTGTGCATCTCATGGACGATGCTGCGGGCTACCACATCCCTGGGCGCCAGCTCAGCCTGGGCCACATAAGCGGGCATAAAGCGACGGCCTTCCACATTCTTGAGAATGCCGCCCTCCCCTCTTACTGCTTCGGAGATAAGGAAGGGAGCTACTCCCGGCAGGCGAAGCACGGTGGGATGGAACTGGAAAAACTCCAGGTCCTTAACCTCAGCGCCTGCTTCAAAGGCCAGGGCGATGCCATCGCCGCTAACCACGTCGGAATTGGTCGTATACTTGAACAGGCGCCCTGCCCCACCGGTAGCCAGTATCAGGTAGCGACAGCCATACTCCTCTACTGTACCGGTCCGCGAATCTAGCGATCTGATGCCACTGACCCGGCCGTCCTTGAGCAAGACCTCAGTGGCGAGACAATTCTCGAGCACCTTGACGGGGGTAGACCGCACGCGCTGGCTCAAGGTGACTTCGATGTGCTGCCCGGTGGCATCTCCACCGGCGTGCAGAATGCGCGATACAGTATGGGCTGCCTCCCTGGTGAGGGTGATCTCTCCATCCAGGGTGTCGAAGGGCACTCCAAACCTGATCAGATCGGCAGTACAATCGGCGGCCTCCTCGGTCAATATGCGGACTGCCTCTGGATCAGACAGCCCGTCGCCCGCGGCAAGGGTGTCCTCGAAATGCAGCTCCGGCGAATCATCCTTGCCCATGGCCACCGCAATCCCGCCCTGTGCATATCTTGTGTTGCAGTCATCTATGCTGCCCTTGGTCAGGATAAGCACGCTGCCGTGTTCTATCGCCAGCAAGGCGATGTAGAGGCCGGCAATACCGCTACCGATTATGATGTAGTCACAATAATTGCTCATCATAGTCGTGCCGTGTGCAGGCGCCGTACGGGGAACCATTAAGAGCCCGGATTACGCAGTCTGGACTGTTCGCGGTCCCATGCTTCTCCCGTCCCTCTCTCACGTAGCTTATACCTCTGAACCTTCTCGGTGCCCGGAGTCCTAGGAAGCTCCTCAAGAAACTCGAGATACCTGGGTACAGCAAACCGCGGCAGGTTCTCTTCACAATAGGCGATGATCTCCTCCGGTCCTGGCTCTTCACCCTGTTTCAGAACCAGGCAGGCCTTTACCTCCTCATCCAGTTCAGATCGGACACCGCAGATCGCAGCATCCTTGACCCCAGGATGAGCCCTCAACACCTCTTCGGTAGGACTAATGGGAACAAACTCTCCCTTCCTCCTTATACTCTCCGATCTCCTTTCGGTGAAGACGAGATTACCCTGTCTCATGTAGCCCAGGTCACCGGTATGAAACCAGAGGTTGTCGAAGACCTCGAGAGTCTTGTCCTCCTGTTTGTAATATCCTTTGAACATGATATCCGGCCGCTCGGGCCTGACCACAATCTCGCCCACCTCCCCCTCGGGCAGTTCGTCGTCGCCATCATCGAAGATCTTGACCCTGAAGTCGCTACCGGGCGGTCCACAGATATCCTCGCTGGCGCCCTGTTCGAACTCCATGATACATGGGAAACCTGCTTCAGTCATCCCGAACGTGTTGTAGCACTTCTCCACGCCAAACCTCTCCCTGATCCCGTCCACTGAGCGAGCGAGGATGCCGGATACCTTCTGCAACGGGTTGTCCCGGTCATCAGGCCTGGCCGGCATGCTGAGGAGCATCTCGTAGATGGCGAAATGTCCGGCAAACACGGTGAAGCGGTCTTCCCTGGCCTGATCCCAGAAGCTCCCGGCGCTGAACCTTCTGCCCAACACAAAGCTAGCCTCAGATGCAAGGGCTGTGACGAAGCCGGTTACTCTTACCACGTGATACAGGGGCAAAGGACAGAAGAACCTGTCATCACGTGATGTCTGCATAGTACGGGTCCATTTCTCGGCATGGTGGATATAGTAAGCGTGAGGAAGCATGGCGGCCTTTGGCAATCCGGTAGTTCCGCTGGTGAAGATGAAGCTAGCAATATCGCTCCCTGTCAGTTCCACCACGGGAGGATCGTCTGCGGTGGCCGCCCCGACGAGAGTTGAGAAGCACAGGACCTGAGGTTCGGTCACCGGCGGGCCCTTTGCGCTATCGACTATCTTCTTTTCTACGCAGGCAACGTCATCCCGCACACCATCATAGATGTCGTGGTCGATCACTATGGCGTCCAGTTCGCACAGGCGGACCATATCGCTGAGCAGCTTCCCTTTGAACTGGGGGTTGATGGGGACATCGATAGCTCCCAGCTTCATAGCGCCCAGCCAGGTGTAAAGGTGATGGGGAGTGTTGGGAAGCATGATCCCTACCTTATCACCCCTGGTGATACCGAGGCCGGCCAGAGCATTGGCAACCCTGCTAACGTTCTGATCGAACTCCCCGTATGTATACTGCTGGCCCTCAAAGAAGAGAAAAGCCCGGTCGCGGTTTCTTCTGACCCTGTCCTCCATCCAGGTCCTCAGATCCATGTGTAGCCTCCTCATAGGTGTAGTTGGTCAAAGACACGGTTCATAGATACCAGGGAGCCTCCAGCAGCATCGCGTCGCACCGGCATCTCTTGCATGCTATACGTGCCACCTGATAGCGCCCTTGCCTGATAATAAGTTGTCGCCGGGCGTTTGTCAACACTGTGTCTGGCTCTCGCCAGCTAACTCGAGCTATCGAGGTCGATACGCAGCGCCATGCCGCCTTCATAGACAGCCGCCGGTCTGAACCCGAGGCTGAGATATAGCTTCTGAGCGGCGGTGTTGAACCTGCTGACGCCGATCTCGATCCGTTTGGCCCCGTTCCTCTTCAGTATTTCCAGTGCCTCGCTCAACATGATCTTGCCAAAACCACGGTTCTGATACCTCTTATCGACCAGCACGATATCCACATTGTAGAACGATCTCTTCTTATCGATGGACAGCACTAGCAGCGCGACCGCCCGTCTGCCCTCCATCAGAACATACGGCCTTCGCACCCTTCGTTTGGCCAGCGCGAAGCACAGGGAGGGCTTGGCATCCCAGACGAATGACTTCTGGCTATCGTCGACGGCAAGGTTCATCGCATCCCAGACATTCTGGTCGGAGTATGGCCTGAGCCTGGTAGATCTCGGATATGTTGTCTCCTCTTCGATCGCCCGGCGCATCTCCTTGCGGAAGTAGAACCATTCATCGTCCCACCGTCTCATGATCTGGATCTCGTTAGTCATATGGATGTACGCCAGCTTCGTGTCCTGGTCGAAGTAGAGGTTGAACTCATATCCGAGGATCTCCCCTTCGCCGCACGCGATACCGTTTACATTCTCGGCGACAATGCCCATGCCCTCTCTGTCATACCGTAGAGCTGCCGTCCAGGCCTTTTTGGACATCAGACGGCGATCTACCAGACCGCGCATCAGCTTCACCATATCGTCGATAGTAGTTCGGAGGGCGTGGTCCATCTCTTCGACAACGGGCAGGCGAACCAGGACAGTCTCTTTGATGCATCCATAGGAGACAGTCGTGGCGTCAGATCCGGGAACGGTCTCAGTCATCCCCAGCGGTCCGAAGAGGTACCTGCGCTGGTAATCGACCAGACTCATTCCGCTCACGCGCTCGATGATCTCTTTTTGGAAGAGTACGTTCGTAGCGCTCCAATCGTTTATGTGGCTGCCGGGTTCGCAGTCAAGGGGAGCATCGGCGATCATGGCGTGTGCTTCAGCGAAGGTGATCGGCGACTGGTATGCGTAGCTTTCCATTCGAAACCGGTCTTCATCAGAGAGCGCCTGGTGCTGTTCCGAACGAGACAGGTCGACCATCCTGCCGCCATAGAAGTAATCGCGTATACCCGTGGTGTGATACAGCAGTTGCCTGATCGTGATCCTGGCTGCATGGCGGTACTCCGGGATGTACCTGTCCAGTGTGTCCCGCAGCGAGATCTTCTTGCGGTCGATCAGCTGCATCAGGCACAGACCCAGCAGGAGCGGCGACTTCGAGGAGATCAGGTAGGTGGAATCCGGCGACATGCGAACGCCTTTCTCCCGGTCCGCCCACCCGTATGTGTTGCTGTGCACGATCTCATCATAGGATATGACGACGACGACGCCAGAGGTGTCCCACTTCTCCGCGAGTTCGTCGATGCGCCGGGATAGCTTCTCAAAGTCTATTCTCTTCTGTTTCATCTTGATACCTCACTCTTGTCTCATCTCGATACCTCAGAGGATGTGGCTTCCCGCCGGTGATTGTGCTGGTCGGGCCGCCCGAAACCGTGAGGGTGCGCGCACATCATGTCGAGCGTACCTGTATTGCGTCCGTCGGAGTGAGAGGGCCCGGGCGCGGAGGAACCACCATTCTGATGAAGAAGCCCGACAGAACACAGAACACGCCCAGGTAGATGAACACCGGCGCGAAATTGTCTCCGGTCCGGTCCAGAAGATATCCGCTGAGAGATGGACCGAGCACGCCCGAGAGAAAGCCGAAGGCCGTGAAGATCAGCCCAAAGATCGCCCCGAAATGCTTGAGTCCAAAACAGTCCGAGACCAGGGGAGCCGAGACGGCAAACAGCGTTCCATAAGAGAAGCCGATAACCGCGGCGAGAACGGCAGCCGCTCCAAGGGCTTCGGTATGTATGAGCAGGAAATAGGCAATAGCCGCCGCGAAGAAAGTCGAGGTCAGGGTGCGGTATCTTCCGATAAGGTCGGAGAGGAAGCCGCTGAGCAGCCGGCTAAGGCCATTGGTCAGGTTAAAGGCCGTCAAGAGCAGCGCAGCAGACTCCATCGGGAATCCCCGGGCAAGGCCAAAGGCGACAGAGAGGGTTACCATGGCAATGCCGGCTGCCCCCTGCAGGGCCCATGTCACCCAGAGAAACCAGAAGCTCCTTGTCTTCACACTCTCCTTAAGAGTCAGGGATCTCGCGACCGCCGCCGGTTTCTCCGTCGTGCCCGCTCTCGGATTCTTCCATCTGGACTGGTTCTGTTCGCCGTTTGCTCTGGCTGGACCGGTTTCCGCCCCTCCGGAAAGCCCTGTCGCGTAGCCGAGTCTCTCCGGCGTCTCGACAAACTGTGCGCCAATCAACCCCGTAGCCATTATCAGGACGACCAGCAGTCTGTTCATGGGCTCGTAGCCCATAGTTAGCAGGAGGTTACTGAACACCGGCGCCATGATCGCACCACCGATCCCGAAGAACAGGTTAACCGCGCCGGAGGCAAGTCCTCTCCTCCGGACAAACCAGCGCTGGACAACGGTCAATCCCGGCAAGTAGATAAAGCACGAACTGGCTCCAGTCAGAAAAGCCCACAGATATATGAAGTGGATACTCGGAGCATAGGAGGCAATGAATAGACTCAGCCCACAGATCACAGCGCTGAGCGACACTATCAGCCTGGTGCTGGCTCGTTCCTGCCAGCGACCCACAGCAAACATGAATGTGCCCACCCCGGCGAGCAGGAAGAACATAACACTTCCGGTGGCCCCGCTACCGACACCGAACACCTCCTGCCAGCGGGGAGCCATGACCCCCGGGTAGCCGAAGATCACGGCGCCGGGCCAGAATATGGCAACACAACTGCCGACAAGCGCCAGTATCCCTCTTCTGGTTCTGGTCATCTAACGCCGCTTGCTCCTCATCTGAGCATCAGTATGGGTACACCATCTCACTGTGTTGTCGGCCTTTGCGCGAAGGCAAGGGCGGCAAGGAAACAGGCCAGACGGCAGGTGTCTGCGGCGACTTGCCGATAAGGGGTCGTTCGTCAACTCCAGGTATTGGGGAGGCCGATGGCCTGCTTTCGCAGCGTCAATACGTTGCGCTTTGCTGCTCCTGCCTACCTTTATCTCAGAAGCATACCCTGGAATCCCGGGGGCGTCCCGCCGGATGCCGGGTTATAAGGCAGCGGTCTAACGTCAGAATGGCTCCCGGCCACCTTCTGTGACACCCTGCTTGCCGAGAATGCTGCCCCTGGCAACCCTGATCGCTGCTCCTGACTCTACCTTCAAGACTGCGCTATCTTCACTGAGGCTCTCGATTTGCCCGTAGATGCCGCCGGCTGTAATCACCCTATCGCCTGCTTTCAGTTCCTTTGTCATCTCTTCGTGTTCCTTCTGCTGCTTCTGTCTCGGCCTGATCAAAAAGAAATACATCAGGGCGAACAGCGCCACCAAAACGATAATCATGGTCCACGGGCCAAGACCTTCTTGTGCGAAAAACATGTGTCCTCCTTCAGTTAGCTATTTGTACTTACCTGCCCTTTGAGTGACCAGGGGCTTGCATTGTCAATCTGCACTTCGACCAATCGACCCAACCAGTCACCGGCATCGGCAAAGAACACTAGTTTATCACTTCTGGTGCGCCCAAACCACCTCCCTTTCTTCTTGCCCTCGACCAGAACCTCCACAATCTTGCCCTGAAGCTGAGAGTTTATCCTACTGGCTATATCTGCCTGGACTGATTCCACCCTGTTAAGCCTCTGCTTCTTGACGTGGGAGGGCACGTCATCCTCCAGTTCCCGCGCGGCGGCGGTATCGGGCCTAGGCGAGTACGCCGCAACGTGTACAACATCAAACTCAATCTCCTCGAGCAGCGAACAGGTGTGCTCAAACTGCGTCTCCGTTTCTCCGGGAAAGCCAACGATTATGTCGGTGCTGAGCGATACATGCGGAATATGACGCCGGATTGTGCGGACCAGTTCTCTATATCTCTCCACGGTATAGCCCCGCCTCATAGCTCTCAGTATATCGTCATCGCCAGCCTGAACAGGGAGTTGCAGATGCTCACAGACCTTGCTTGCGGAAGCTACCGTCTCGATGAGTTTCGGATTTATATCTTTGGGATGATTGGTCAGGAAGCGAATCCTGGCAATCCCGTCAATGCCCTCCAGCTGAGTAAGCAGCTCCGCCAGGTCGGGCCCTTCGGGCAGATCATGTCCGTAAGAATCGACGTTCTGTCCCAGCAGAGTGACCTCTACTGCCCCATGCTCCACCAGTTGCTCGGCTTCGCAGAGTATATCCTCCAGAGGGCGGCTCACCTCCCTACCCCGCCTATAAGGGACAATGCAGTACGAGCAGAAATTGTCACAGCCCTGCATGATAGGGATGTAGGCACACGGCGAGCAGGTTTCGGGCAACCTTAACTCACCACCCACAAGCCCCGCCTCGTCATGGCCCCACTCAACCAGCTCCCGGAAATCCCCCGGCCTGAACGCGAAGTCAACCTGCGGGAACCGCCTGCTGAGGTCCTTGCTGTCGGAATCGACCAGGCACCCGGTGACGACTATCCTGAGGCCGGGATGCTCGTCCTTGAGGCCCTTCAACAGGCCCAGAGTACCCAGAGCCTTGTTCTCAGCGCTCTGCCTCACCACACAGGTATTGAGGATTACGAGGTCGGCGTCAGAGAACCAACCCGTCGCCCGACACCCGGCAGAATCCAGATAGCCGGCTATTCGCTCAGATTCCGCCTTGTTCATCTGACAGCCGATGGTCCAGATAAAGTAGCGTGGCCCTGTTCTATTGTCTTCTCTTGTTCGGGTTAACATCCCTGATTACCGCCTGCTCGATTCCCCAGATTATAGTCCAGAACACTTACCCTGGGGAAACGAACGGGTCAAGGCAGCAGAAAGGCGGAGCGAGAGTTCGCCCTACCCCGCATAACACCCAGCCCGGAATCTGACAAGCCAGTACATAGCTAGCCGATAATCACGTCATCGAGAGAGCGCTTCGGTACGTGATGTACACCGTCACCGTCACGCCAGTACTTGATGCTGCCGTCGGGCGCCAGGTTATCGATCACCACCACCTCACTGGGTTTGCCAAGGGCGAGAACCAGCAGCACCTCATACCGATTCGGTATGTCTAACGCACTACGAAGCTCGTCCCTGCGTATATTGCCGATCATGCAGCCGCCCAGGCCCCTCTCGACCGCCCCCAGCATAATGCTCTGCGCCGCTATTCCGTGGTCGCAACCGAACGAAGTGCTTATCTCCGTATCACCGAGAATGATGATGTATGCCGATGGCCTCTCCCCTTCCGGGGGGCCCGGCCAGTCCGCAAGATAACCGGCCCAGGCCAGATGCTGGAATATGAGTGAGTTCCTTTCAGGATCACAGGACAGGACATACTTGAGGGGCTGCGCATTCATAGCCGACGGCGAGAGCCGCGCAAGGTCAACGAGTTCTCTCAGTGTGTCATACTTTATGTCAACCTCCTGCTGAAACCGCCGGTAGCTCCTGTTCCTCACTGTCAAATCTCGCATCATGCTAATACCCTCCGTGAAAGCACTTCCGTTCAGCAGTTCTGCACAAGGACTATAACCACCGCTATGGACTAGAGACCCTGTCCTCGAGCCACGATACCACGTTGGAAATCGGCATCGCCGAAAATCGTCTGACCGGCCTTTGCCCGCCTGTAGTAGAGGTGCATATCGTGGTCCATGGTGAAGCCGATGGCTCCTAGTATCTGGTGTCCCAGCAGGGTGACCCGTTCATAGGCTTCGCCGGTCCATGCCTTGGCCATAGCCACATCGGCTGCGGCCGGAAGTCCCTCGCTTGTCTTCCAGGCTGCCTTGTATGTCAGAAATCGCGAGCCAATTACATCGCTTGCCATATCGGCACAGTAATGCTGGATGGCCTGGAAACTGCCGATAGGTCTGTCGAACTGGATTCTTTCCCTGGCATAGTTCACGGTCATGTCGAGCACCGCCTGTGCACCACCCACCATCTCGGCACATTTGGCCACCGTGGCCTTCTGCAGGACCTCTTCCACTATCGGCCATGCCTCGTTTGGCCTCCCCAGTATGTTCTTCTCAGACACGACTACATTGTCGAAGACGACTTCGCACTGCCTGTCACGCGCGATCGTCTTAAGAGGCGTAATCCTGACACCCGGGCTTCTGGCGTCGATTATGAGAAGCGTCAGGCTGCTCTCTGCTTGATCGCCCTTACCTGTTCGTGCCACGCATATCAGGTAGTCGGCCACATTCGCATTAGGAACAAACAGCTTGGTTCCGTTGATCACATACTCGCCGTTACGGGCCGTGGCTTCGGTTCTAACTGATGCGGCGTCGTAACCGGCCGTGGGCTCAGTCAAGGCCAGAGTCAGAAGAGTTGTTCCATCGGCCAAACGGGGCAGAAACTCCATCTTCTGCTCTTCGCTGCCTGTCAACGCTATCGGCAGGCCGCCGAGGATGACCGCGGAGAAGAATGGTCCCGGCAGAATGTTGTATCCCATCTCATCGAGAAGTACTGCCAGATCCAGGAAACTGCCGCCGCTGCCTCCGTATTCCTCGGGGAACACTAGCCCCATCCAACCCTGTTCGGCCATCTTGCGCCACAGATCAGGGGAATGACCTTCCTCGCTGTCATCGAGCTGCCTGACCAACTGCTTGGGGCATTCCTTCTGCAGGAAGTCGCGTGCAGAGGTCTTCAGCATCTCCTGCTCTTCGCTCAGGCCGAGATCCATCTCATTCCTCCTATCATGTTAACCCGGTCAACGGGGCCGATCCTCTCACTTACGGGGCAAGCCAAGGCCCCTCACAGCGATGATATTGCGTTGGATCTCGTTGGAGCCGCCGCCGACACCAATGGAAAGCGCGCTCAAGGACATGCGCGCCAGGCGCGCATTCAAGACGGCCCATTTGGAGCCTCTGTCCAGCTCGCCATAATGACCGAGGATCCGCATGCCAATACTGGCTGTACGCCTGCTCAACTCACTGACAAAAACCATCGACATAGATGACTCATAGCCGGGGTGGAGACCTTTGCTGTACATCCAGGCGATGCGATACGCCATCATCCTGGCCACCTCATTCTCCACGGCCAGCTGTGCCAGCTGGTTCCTGACCAGCGGGTCCTTGGCAAGGGGTTGTCCGTTCCTTGTGGTCTCCCTAGCATAGTCCGCCAGTTCCTCGATGATCCGTTGATTGGTTGCCGCCCAGCCGATCGAGGAGCGTTCGAAGTCGAGAGCTATCGCTACCTGATACCAGCCGTTGTTCTTCTGGCCTACCAGGTTCTCTTTCGGGACGCGCACATCATCGAAGAAGACCTCGTTGAAGGAGTGGTGGTTCAGGATGTTTATCAAGGGACGCACCGTGATCCCCGGCGTCTTCATGTCGACGATGAACACGCTGATTCCTTTGTGCTTGGGTGCATCGGGGTCTGTCCTGACAGCCAGCCAGCAGTAGTCAGCCAGATGGGCATAGCTGCACCATATCTTCTGGCCGTTGATCACATAGTCGTCACCGTCTTCTACGGCCCGCGTTTTGACCGAAGCAAGGTCGGAGCCGGCGTCCGGTTCGCTGTATCCGATGCAGAAGATCGTGTCTCCCCGTGCTATCCTGGTGGCATACTCCTTCTTCTGCCTTTCAGTACCGAAGAGCAGAATGGCAGGCGTTACCCAGTTCACAGTAATCTCCACCTCTACGCCAACCGGAGCCCTGTTGTAAGCCAGCTCCTCCGCCAGTATAAGCCTCTTCATGTGACTGAGTTCCAGACCCCCATACTCTTTGGGGTACGCGGGGGCCAGCCAGCCCTTTTCTCCCAGTTTGCGGTGGAACTGGCGGGCGATCGCCCAGGATTCCTCCGTCTCCTCCCAGATACCCGGATCAAGCTCGACCCATCTCTGCGGGATCTCCTGCTTAAGCCACTGGCGGACCTGCTGTCTAAAGGCCTCCTCGCCTTCGCTAAATCTGAAGTCCATCCTTATTGTCCTCCGGTCGGGATTCAGACGGCCGTCACTGAATAACGGCGACCACATCATCCTCCAGTATAGAATCGCCTTCATTGACCCTGATCTCGACTAGCTTCCCACTATGCGGACACTTCACTCGAATCTCCATTTTCATGGACTCAAGGATCAGGATGGTTTCGCCTTCGGCGATCGGCGCTTCCACTCCTGCGAGGATCTTCCAGACGCTGCCCGTGATAGGTGATACTATTTCCGTCAAGTGCAGTATATCCTGTCTTCTATGATATTGTACCGCGCTCAGCCCAGATGGAGAATAGCTCTTGCTTCTTCCACCGTGGCCGGTTCTCTGCCGATGTCTCTCGCCATTCTTGCCGCTTTTTCGACCAGCGGCCCGTTTCCCTCAGCCATCTCACCGGGCGAGAGATAGAAATTATCCTCAAGGCCGATCCGAATGTTCCCCCCGAGAGCCAGGGCCGTCGCGATCAAAAGCCACTGGTCCTGACTGATGCCTATGACCTGCCAGGCTATCCCGGCAGGGACCACAGTGGATGCATGAGCCAGGTTCCGGGCAGTTGCCCGCATACCTCCTGCTACCCCCATTATAAGACTGACCTGGAAGCTCTTGAGCAGTCCCATATCCATCAGGGGCAGAATGCTTTCCGCGTGTCCCAGGTCAAAACACTCGCATTCGGGCTTAACGCCGTGGTTGTTCATGGTATCCAGGAAGAACATTATATCATCAAAGGGGTTCTGGAAGACCACGGAGAAAACGAAGCTCTTCCGTCTCGGACTATACTTGGCATAGTTCATCGTGCCCATATTCAGGGCGGCGATCTCCGGCCTCAGGTCCCGAATGTGGCCGATCCTGGTGTCTCTGTCCACACCCACAGCCCCTGTGGAGAAGTTGATTATGATGGGGCATCTCTTTCTTACCTCGTCCATTATCTCGCGGAATATCTCTACTCGCCACGACGGGGCTCCGTCATATTCTCTGCCGTGGATATGCACCGCCGAAGCCCCGGCATTGTAGGCTCTCACCGCCTCCTCAGCGATCTCCTCGGGCGTGTAGGGAATCCATTTGCACTGGTCCCTGTTGGCCGCCACGCCGGTGAGGGCCGCAGTGATAACCACCTTGTCCGATGATTCCATAATGGCTCCTTTCAGTTGCTCATTTTCCTTTCCACTGCGCCGAGCGCTTCTCCAGGAAAGCGGCGATTCCCTCGGCTACGTCCTCAGCCATCGTATTCACGGCCAGCACGGAAGCCAGGTACTCCAGCGCCTTCTCGTACTCCATGTCGCGCGAGGTGTAGAAGGCTCTTCTGCCCAATCGCAATATGGCCGGGCTCTTGCTGGTTATCTTTGCAGCGACTTCATCCACCTTTGTATCGAGTTCCTCCCGGGGAACAACATGGTTTACGAGGCCGAGTCGCTGTGCCTCGATGGCGTCGATTCTGTCTCCGGTCAGCATCATCTCCAGTAGCCGTTTCGGGGCTGCGGTGAATCGATGCAGGGTGGCCATGATCACGTAAGGGAACAGGCCCACGTTGATCTCCGGGGTGCCGAACCGGCAGTCTTCAGCCGCAATCACAATATCACAGGCACATGCCAATCCCAGACCACCTCCCAGAGCATGGCCGTTAATCCGTCCCAGCAAGGGTTTCCGCAGATCTCTGATCAACTTGAAAAGCTCTCCAAACCTCCTCTGTTCCTCGTGACGGTCGAGCAAACCTGCTGCGGCAGCCATAGACTCCCCGAGGTCAGCCCCAGAGCAGAAGGATTTGCTGCCCGCTCCGGTAAGCATGATGACGATAACACTCGGATCTTCATCATATCGTCTCAGGCAATCGAATAGCTCGTCCAGCATGGTTGGCGATATCGCGTTTCGCCTTTCCTCGCGAGACAGAGTGATTGTACCCACACCGGCTCTTTCCTCGGTCACTATTGTCTGATACATCTGTCCCTCCTCAAACAGGGTAGACCCCATGCTTCCTGGGGTGCCTGAATATCTTCTTGTCCCTGGTCAGTTCAAGTGCCCTGAACAACACCCTTCTCGTCTCCCTCGGGTCGATAACATCGTCTATCACGCCGTGCTTTGCAGTCTTGAATATGTTTATCTGCGGCCTGATTTCGTCGGCCAGGCGCTCCACCATCTCCTGGGGATTCTCCGCCTCCGCAAGCTGCTTTCTGGCGAAAATAGACACCATGCCCTCCGGGCCCATAACGGATATCTCGGCTCCGGGATAGGCGATCAGCAGATCGGGATCAAAAGACTTGCCGCACATAGCATAGTAACCGGCGCCGTAGGACTTTCTGACGATCAGGGTGAACTTGGGTACAGTGGCTTCAGCAACCGCGTGGATCATCTTCGCTCCATGCCTGATTATGCCCGACTTCTCGGCCTTGGAACCGACCATGAAGCCCGGTACATCGGAGAGGAAGAGGAGCGGAATATTGAAGGCGTCGCAAAGCCATATAAAGCGGGCTGCCTTATCGGCGGCATCAATATCGATGACGCCTCCGTAGAACATCGGATTGTTGGCTATGATTCCAAGCGAGTAACCACCTATCCGCACGAAACCGACCATGATGTTCCTCCCCCACCTCGGTTTCATCTCAAAGAAGTAGCCATCGTCGGCTATGTATTCTATTATGTCGTGCATATCATAGGCTTCTCTGGCACTGTCGGGGATGACGTCCAGTATGCCATCGCCGATCAGGCTCATAGAGTCTCCCGGCCAGTCCTTACGCTGCGGTTTTTCCTCGCAGTGCTGCGGGAAGAAAGAGATGAACTCCTTGATGGCCCTGATACACTCCTCGTCCGAGTTCACTTCCAGGTCGCCACATCCGCTGATCTCACAGTGAATCCTGGAACCGCCCAGTTCGTCCTCAGTAAGGTCTTCTCGGATCACCGACTTCACGAGAGCCGGACCGCCAAGGCCCATGAAACTCGTCCCCTTGACCATAGGCACGAAATCGGATAGGCCGGGGATATAGGCAGTACCGGCATAACCGGGCCCCATCATAGCGGCTATCAAAGGGATCACGCCTGACATCAGCGATTCCTCTTTAAAGAGATAGCCTGAATCAGCAAACAGTGCCACTCGTTCACCACTCAAGCCGCCACCGCTCACACGGGCTCCCCCGGAGTCGTTCAGCCATATCATCGGGATCCTCTCTCTAAGGGCGATCTCCCGTATACGGGTAACTTTGGTCTCATTGACCGCTCCCATAGAGCCGCCCCGGACCGTGAAATCGTAAGCCGCCACCGCCACGTCTCGACTGCGGACTCCGTCATTCACTTTGCCGTAGCCGGTAATAACTCCATCGGCAGGCACGAGCTCATCAACCCCGAACTCGCTACCGAGCATGCCGACCTCGACGAAAGTCCCCCTTTCGATCAACAGGTCAAGCCTCTCACGGGCCGTCAGTTTTCCTTTCCCGTGGTGCTTCGCCACAGCCTCTTCACCTCCCATCCGCCTGACCTGGTCGCGGAGGCTGGAGAGGTTCTCGACCTCTTGCTTCATCTTGTCACCCATGTTTCTCCTCCTTTAACTTCGCTATGAAATGAGTGTCATAGTTCCCCGACTTGAGCATTTCGGAAGCGAAAGCCTCTGTGAGGAAGCTAATGTTGTTCTTGACACCGGTAATATCATAGTTGCCGAGAGCGTGCTGCATCTTCGCCACCGCCCCTGTCCTATCCTCTGCCCATACCACCAGTTTGGCGATCAAGGGGTCGTAGAACTGGCTTATGATATCTCCAGCCTGATATCCTGAATCCACCCTTATGCCCTCGCCATGCGGTTCGACATAGGAGGCCAGCGTCCCCGGCGAGGGGTAGAAATTCTCCGAGTCCTCTGCATAGATGCGGGATTCGATAGCCCATCCACCCCATTCCAGGTCATCCTCTCTCAGAGATAGGGGCTCGCCCGAGGCGATCCTGATCTGGTGCTCAACGAGGTCGACACAGGTTATCATCTCCGTAATCGGGTGCTCAACCTGCAGCCTGGTATTTATCTCCAGAAAGTAGGAGTTCCGGTCCTTGTCAACGACAAATTCCACTGTTCCCGCGTTCGTATAGCCTATTTCGCGTGCCAAGCGCCTGGCCGCCTGTCTCAATCTGGCTCTCAACTCATCGGTAGCGAAAGGTGAGGGGGACTCTTCGATCACCTTCTGATGCCGCCTCTGTACCGAGCATTCTCTTTCCGGAAACGTGACTACGTTACCATCTGCGTCTGCCAGAATCTGAATCTCTATATGATGAGGTGACTCCAGGTACTTCTCAACGTACACTCTGTCATCACCGAAGGCGAGCCCGGCGCGATTTGTCGCCGTCTCAAAGGCTTCCGGCAACTCCTCCATCTTCTCCACCTTCGTCATGCCTATCCCACCGCCACCTGCCGATGCCTTGAAGATGACCGGTAGTGACAGCTCGGCTGCCCAGCTTCTGGCTTCTTCCACGCCGCTGAGTATGCCGCTCCCCGGCGGGATGGGTATACCGAGGCTGCTAGCTACCTGTCGCGAAAGGGCTTTGTCGCCCATACTTCGAATGACGTCGGAATGGGGCCCTATAAATGTCAATCCCTCCTGCTCACAGGTCCGGGCGAATTCCCATCTTTCGGCCAGGAAGCCATAGCCGGGATGAACAGCAGTGGCGCCTGTGTCCCTGGCTGCCGCTACAATCCTGTCGATGTTGAGATAGCTGTCTTTCGGTCTGGCCTCTCCAACCCTTACTGCCCTGTCTGCCTCGCGAACCAGCATCGAGGTCTCGTCTGTGTCCGAATATATCGCCACCGTCTCAACGCCCAACCGCCTGGCGCTTCTCAGTATACGCCGCGCGATTTCTCCGCGATTGGCGATAAGTATGGATTCAAGCATATGATGCGGCTCTCCCGCTATGATACCTCAGCAAGACGGTTAACAGGTACCGGCCTCCCTACTTGGTCGGCCAAGCACGTAGATTATAGTCAGCACCCTCTGCCTGTCAAGGACGGTTGCTGCGCCCCGGCTCCATATGGTGACCTCGGTTGAGGACGAGCCTTGATTCGGCATAGCGCTCTTCATACGGCCATTGTCAATACTGCCGCCCCGCGGATTCTTCCTTCTTTGAGCAGGACCAGGGCTTCGTTGGCGTCCTCCAGACCGAATTCCTGGGTCTCCGGGGTGATGGGGATCTCGGCAGCAAGCGGCAGAAACTCCTGTGCATCCCTTCTGGTCACATTGGCCACACTCTTTAGTTCCTTTTCGTGCCAGAGGTGATCGGTGTAGTCCAGTTCCGGAACAGGGGTGGTCTTCCGAATTGCGTTGATCACCACCCTCCCTCCTTTACCCACATTTCTAAGAGCCTCGCGTACAGGTAGGCCGATCGGCGTGAAGTCGATGGCAGCATCGAGCTTCGCCGGCGGGGTTTCATCTGTGACGCCGATCCAGTCTGCCCCCAGTCTTCTGGCCAGGTCCTGATGCTCTTTCTGTCCGGGCCGGCTGAAGACAAACACCTTTCCGTTGGGGTACCTGTGTCTTGCCAGTTGGATGACGATATGAGCGGAAGCTCCAAAACCATACAGTCCGAGTATGTCGCCGTCTGCGACTCGTGAGAGCCTCAAGGCTCGATAGCCGATGACTCCGGCACATAGCAGGGGAGCAGCCTGCAAATCGGTGAACCCCTCCGGAATCGAATACGCGAAGTCTTCAGATACCAGGGTATACCGGGCATATCCTCCGTCGGTGTCCTTCCCCGTCCATTTTGCCGAGTCGCACAGATTCTCCTCCCCTTTGAGACAGAAGGAACAACGACCACAAGCCGAGTTGATCCAGGCAATCCCCACCCTATCTCCCTCTTTGAATCTGCGAGCCCCCGGGCCCAGACTCTCTACTCTGCCCACTACCTCGTGCCCCAGCACCAGGGGAAGTTTCGAAGGCAAAACCCGACCCTCGATTTCATCGATCTCGGTGTGACAGACGCCACAGGCGGTAACGCCCACGCGAATCTGGCCTTGCCCGGGCACGGGCTCCGGCAGTTCCACCAGCTTCAGAGGTCTTTCTTCTACTGACGAGACCTTCTCGAGCACCATCGCCTTCAATGTCGTTGCCTTCTTTCTGCGTTCCGTTGCCCCATGTACAGTTGTTCCGCGATTGCTCCGGTTAGCATGGCAGAGCAAAGGGTCTTGGATTCTTCGGTCCCCGCGTTTCATTGGTTTCGCCAGCAATCATAGCGACGCCCCGGGACGCGCGCCCGTCAGGGGCAGGCCTGTATTCGGCTCACACCGTGAAGATGCTCTCATAGAGATTCTCGGAGATCTCGGCGGAGTTATCCCTGTACATCTTCATCGTCTCGGGAAGCGACTCGAGTATGTCCTGCGCTGTCATCCCGTCCTCCCCTTTGTCCACGGCGGCCACATCACCGGCAAAACCATGTATGAAAACACCCATCCTGGCCGCGTCTTCCAAAGATAGGCCCAGACCATACATGGCCGCAATGGTTCCCGTGAGGACATCGCCGCTGCCGGCTGTGGCCATGCCGGGGTTACCGGTCACATTCAGGAAGACACGTCGGTCCGGACAGCCCACCAGCGAGTGAGCTCCCTTTAAGACGACAATGGCATTGAGTTCCTCAGCGGTTCTCTGCACAACATCCACCTTGTTTCTGGTTATCTCGCTTATCTCCATTCGTGCGATCCTGGCCATCTCGCCCGGGTGAGGAGTGAGTATTGTGCCCCCCTGTCTGTCTCTTACTATCGTCGGATGCTCAGCAACCGCGGTTATTCCATCGCCATCTATGAGCAGCGGCGTATCAACTCTCGCGACGATCTCGCGGACGAGCTCCTGCGCTTCGTTGTCCAGAGAGAGCCCCGGGCCGATCACCACCATATCCACCGTACGACACAATGCCAGAAGTTCATCCTTGTTCGTGAACGCGATGCTTCCCGAGGACGTCTCGCTCTGAGGAACCGCAACGATCTCGCTCCCCTTACTTGCCACCAACGGGCAGATGGACCCTGGTGCGGCCAGATACGATAGCCCCCCTCCTGCTCTGAGGAAAGATAGCGCCGCGAAATACGGTGCACCCAGGTAACCTGAAGAACCGGCTATGAAAAGCGTCTTCCCGTATGTGCCCTTGTGACTATCTCTAACTCTTTCGGGCAGTTCTAAAGGTGCGTTGATCTCCGCCTTTATGGCATCGGAATCGTATAGCTCAGGAGGGAACGATATGTGCGACACGTACAGTTCCCCGCAGTGATCGTGGCCAGGATAGAGCATGTTTCCAATCTTTGGAAGACCGAATGTCACGGTATAGTCGGCCCGTACAGCCACCCCCATCACCTCGCCTGTAGCGCCATTTATCCCCGAGGGGACGTCAACGCTGAACACTATGCCCGGACTCATGTTTATGAGCTGAATGACGTCTCTGTATATGCCCTCTACTTCTCTTACAAGTCCTGTACCGAACACAGCGTCCACTATGCCGTCGGCATGCAGGACCTCCGCTATTACAGGCTCAATCGAATCAACCCGGGACGCTTGTAGCCGCATTCTGGATACTATCTCGAAGTTCCTTCTTGCTGCACCTCTGAATCTGTCTTCGTCGTCGAGAAGAAACACTCTCACCTCACCACCATTGGAATGAATCTTCCTGGCTATAACCAAGCCGTCGCCACCGTTGTTACCTCCGCCACAGAGGACAACGAACCTGTTCCCTAGTATCCCCAACTCCTGCAAGATGACCGAACACACCGCCTGGCCGGCGTTCTCCATCAGAAGGTCTTCCGAGATGCCGAATTCGGCGGTAGCACGCCTGTCCAGTTCCCTCATTTCGTCCACTCGAGCCAGTTTCATTCTGCCCTCCCAATCGAAACTCAGTTTTCGCTTTCGGTGTTCAAGCCTGGAATATCCAGATGGAATGGTACCCTACCTTTCCGCGGAGCACAAGGACAGTGGCGACTAGAGCGTCTCAGTCGGTGCCCCGAAATGAACTGTCTTCTATGCTGACAACCAGCTTCTCCGCTGACTGCGCAGACGAGGGTAGTTTGGAATAGCGCGCTGTGAGGTGGATG
>PWRA01000015.1 GCA_003556385.1 Dehalococcoidia bacterium
CGGTGGGCGACTTCTACCCGCCGGATATAGAGAAGATAGTCGCCCTGGATCCCGACCTGATAGTAGCCACCGATATCCACCGGCATGACGTCATTCCTGCTCTGGAGGACAAGGGTTTTACCGTGTTCGGCCTCGCACCGCAGACCCTGCAGGAAATACTGGAGTGCTTTCACAAGCTGGGAGAGATAACAGGAGAGGAAGAGGCAGCGCTTCAGCTTGTGAAGGAGATGGAACGCAAAATCGAGGAGGTCCAGGAGAAGGCCGCAGCCATTGAGGACACACCGCGCGTGCTCTACGTCACCTGGCATGACCCGCTTTGGACTGTGGGCAGAAATACCTGGATAGACGACCTGATCACGATTGCGGGTGGCGTGAATATCTTCTCTGCATACTTCGAGAGCGGCGCCATGGTCGAAGTGGAATGGGCTATCTTCCTCAACCCGGAGGTCATCATAGCCGGCAGTTGGTCGTACGATTGGGCAAATGACGCTACCGAACTCGAGGGTACCGATGCCCGGCTGAACGGCCATGTCTACCCGTCCGATGACAACCTGGTTCAGCGCTCGAGTCCCCGGCTGGTGGAAGCCCTGGCCTGGTTTGCCCATTTCATCCACCCCGAGGTATTTGAGGAGCCCGCGGGCTGACGTGTGACCCATGTCGGCTCCTGAGCCGTAAAGGAGGATACAGATGAGAGAAAGAGGCTTGATCCAGGTCTATACCGGGAACGGCAAGGGGAAATCAACCGCTGCCATCGGCCAGGCAGTCCGGGCTGCCGGGCACGGTCACAAGGTGGCCTTCATCTCTTTCTTCAAGGACCCCGACGTGTTCGGATACGGAGAGTACAGGTCTATGCAGCAACTGGGGATAGAGACCTTTCTTTTCGCCCGCAAGCACCCTCACTTCTACAAGAAACTGGACCATGAAGAGGTGTGTCGAGAGTGCGTCAGCGGACTGGAATGCATAAAGGAGCTTCTGCTTGACCCATCGTGGGACATGCTGGTGCTCGATGAACTGAACATCGCTCTTCGCGATGGCTATCTGAACGAGGACGAGGTGATCGCCCTGCTTGACGCAAAGCCTCAGAGACTGGAGCTGGTCCTGACCGGCCGGGGTGTTCCGCAGAGAATAGTAGATAGAGCGGATCTTGTTAGCGAGGTGATGGAGATAAAGCACCCCTACAGCCAGGGCATACAGAGCAGGGAGGGCATCGAATACTAGCGGAATGTAGCGATGGCACGTACGGTATCTGAGGCGTTCAACGAGCCTGTCGTCCGTTATCCCGCGGGAATCAGGATCCGGCGCAGGAGCAGAGTCTATTCTCTGCTCATGCTTGCAGGGTTGCTGAGCGTGGTTGTCCTGTTTGCCACCGCGGTGGGCAGCGTGCCAGTACCTCTTACCACTGCCTTCGAGGTGATGGTTTCTGAATTACCTTTCGTCAACATCACTCCGTCCGTCCCCGACGTTGCGGGGGGCACCCTGAGCCTGGAAAGCCTGCGTATGATAATCCTGGACATCAGGCTGCCGCGCGTCATTCTGGCAGGTCTGGTCGGAGCAGCACTGGCGGTGGCCGGAGCCACCTATCAGGGCCTTTTCCGCAATCCGCTGGCCGACCCTTATCTCCTGGGAGTGGCCTCGGGGGCCGGACTGGGAGCCACAATTGCCATGCTCATCCCCTTTACACTGACGTGGGTCGCTTTCGGAGCCGTGCCGCTCTTTGCCTTCATCGGTGGCGTGGGTGCCGTCACCGTGGTCTACCTGCTCGGGCGGGTGGGCAAGACCATGCCTACCACTACCCTCATCCTGGCCGGGGTGGCCCTCGGCTCGTTCCTTGCCTCTATCACCTCATATCTTATGACCATTGCCGGTGAACAACTGCAGGGGCTGGTATTCTGGCTATTGGGTGGGCTCCACTTCACGAAGTGGTCGGAGGTATGGGTGGTCCTCCCTGCCGTGCTGGCAGGCTTCGTCATCATCTGGATTCACGCACGGCCCCTAAATGTGATGCAGCTCGACGAGGAGCAGGCACAACAACTGGGCATCAACGTCGAGAGGACCAAGCTCATACTCCTGGGCGCCGCCACGCTCATGACATCGGCAGCTATCTGCTTCACCGGGCTTATCGGATTCGTGGGGATCATCGTGCCCCATGCGGTGAGGCTGGTCTGGGGACCCGACCACCGATTCCTGCTTCCTCTGTCGGTGTTCGTTGGAGCCATCTTTCTCATCCTGGCGGATACCCTGGCCCGCACAATTGTATCTCCGGCAGGGATTCCGGTAGGGGTTATCACAGCCTTCTGTGGGGCACCCTTCTTCCTCTATCTGCTGCGAAAGAGGAAGGGACTTGCTTTCTTCTAAAGGGGACGAACAACATGATTGAACTGGACGGTGTCAGCGTAGGCTACAATCACAAGGCCGTCGTGGAGAATGTCAACCTCAAGGCCAAGCCGGGCCAGATGCTGGCGCTGGTCGGTCCCAACGGCTCGGGAAAGTCGACCCTGATCAAGGGGATGACGAGGGTGGTAGATTTGCTCTCAGGCCGAATCTCGATCGACGGTCGCGACATCATGACTATCAGGCCCGGTGAACTGGCCCACCTCGTCGCCGTAGTGCCCCAGAATCCGGTTCTGCCCGGCACGTTCACTGCTTTCGAAATGGTGCTTATGGGCCGGACGCCCCATCTCGGACTTCTGCGTTACGAGGGAGGAAGCGACCTGGCTATCGCCTGGAAGGCGATGGAGGCAACGCATACAGAGTCCTTCGCTGAGCGCCGGGTGAGTGAGCTCTCCGGAGGAGAGAAACAACGGCTGGTCATCGCCCGCGCACTGACTCAGCAGCCCAAAGCCATACTCCTCGACGAGCCTACGGCACACCTGGACATAAACCACCAGGTCGAGATTCTCGACCTGGTCAGGAACCTCTGCCTGGAGCAGAGCCTGACCGTTGTCGTGGCCCTGCACGATCTGAACCTGGCCGCGCAATACTGCGATCGGATGGTCATGCTAAACGGGGGCAGAGTCTACGCTGAGGGCACACCGCCCGAAATACTCACGGCTCCAAACATAAAAGAGGTCTTCGGCGCCAAGGTCCACGTCTATCCCCACCCCATCAACAACCTGCCGACCACCCTTATCATTGCGGGCGGGAATCATGACCAGCATTCATAGACTGCAGTTAAGGCTAGGTAAGCGTAGACTGCCGACCTTCACTCGGGCGCTAATCCGTTTGCCTCAGGTAGAAGCAGCCGGTATATGAAGCCTTTGATTGATCGTCCGCCGCTACAATAGGATGTCAGCACGTCTCTGTATTCGGCCCATCTCCTGAACCCGTATCTCTCATAGAACCGAAAGCTCAGGGTCTCATCCGTGGTTACGGAGATGACTCTAGCCTTGCACTTCGAAGCGTGATGGACGAAACGGTCCATAAGGGCACGGCCGATTCCCAGGCCCTGATAGCCGGGCGACACGGCGAAGAGCACCACTTCGGCCTGGCTTCCCGGCGCATTTCTTCTGGCCACTCTCACCGCCCGCAGACAGGGGCCAAAATACCGTATCAGTTTCCTCCGACTTCCGTACCTGCCGAGAAGAAAGCGAACCGGGATGGAAAGCAACCGCCGTAGCCTTCTCAAGCCATCCATCACGACGCACCCACTGCTGACCCAGCCGAAGATCAGCCCCACAACAGCCCCATCGACGACAGCAAGCTCGTGGTAATTACAGACGGCATGACAGCTATCTACCTGGCCCTCCATTACCTGGCTGATTTCTTTTCCGGCGAACCCGCCCGTTACGACCGGGAAGACCTGCACGCCGATACCGGCGCACAAAGAAAGGTCGGGCTCGTAATAGCTACGGAATTCGATCTCGCGGTCCATGGCGTAGCTCCTTCTCATGGCTGGTGATAAGACATATAACGTTGGTAGTCAGTGTGGTTGGAAGCGCTCAACTCAAGCGGCGCGGTTTCACGAGCCCTCAGTCACCCTTGCCCGTCTTCTTCATCCCCTCGACGACCTTCTGGCTGAGATGAGCCGGCACCTCTTCATAATGGTCGAATTCCATGATGAAGTCACCCCGCCCCTGCGTCATCGACCGCAAGTCTATGGCATAACGAACCAACTCGGCATAGGGCGCCTGGGCATCGATCACGTTAAAGCCACCGCTCGGATTCATACCCAGCACCCGGCCCCTCTTGGTATTGAGATCGCTGAGGATATCTCCGGTATACTCTTCAGGCACAGTGATCTTGAGCTTCATTATAGGCTCGAGCAATACCGGCTGTCCCTCCGATAGTCCCTTCTTTAACGCCTGCGATGCGGCGATCTTGAAAGCAATGTCCGAAGAGTCCACCGCGTGGAAGCTGCCGTCATACAGCGTGACACTTACATCCACCAGCGGACAACCCGCCAGAACGCCCTCGTGTTTCGCCTCGTTGACCCCCTTCTCCACCGAGGGGATGTAGTTCTGCGGTATTGAACCCCCGAAGATCTTCTCGGTGAACTCAAATCCTCCGCCCCGGGGCAGCGGTTGCAACTCGAGCATCACATGCCCGTATTGACCGTGTCCTCCGGTCTGTTTCTTATGCTTATACTCCGCCTTGGTCGGCACGGTGATGGTTTCTTTGTATGGGATCTTCGGCAGGGCCAGCTTCACCGCCACTCCGAACTTCCGACGCATCTTCTCCTTGACTATCTCAAGATGGCTGTCACCCACTCCGGAGATGATCAACTCGTTAGTATCGGCTTCGCGGCGGGTTTGCAGAGAAGGGTCCTCCTCACAGATCCTTGGCAAAGCCGTGCTCATCTTGTCCAGATCGGTTTTCGTCTCAGGCTGGATGGCCAGGCTGAAACTGGCGTGTGGAAACTCGATGCCTTCAAATAACACGGCATGGTCGCGGGCGCAAAGCGTATCGCCGGTAGCGGTCACATTCAGCCTCGCCATTACTCCGATGTCCCCGGCGGCAACCTGCGCCAGCGTCTGCTGGTTCTTTCCCAGCAAGGTGAAGAGCTGGCCCACTCGTTCGGCAGCACTCTTGTTCGCATTCCAGACCTGGGAGTTGCTCGCAAGTGTGCCGGAGTAAGCCCGGAAATAGGTGAGCTTACCCACGTAAGGGTCGGCGCTGGTCTTGAAGACCAGGCCTCCAAACGGCGCCTCCGGACTCGGTGTTACTTCCTCCTCGGCACCGGTGGCCGCGTTCCTGGCCGGCACGGCGCCCTTATCCTCAGGCGAAGGCAGGTAATGACCGATGCCGGCGAGCAGTTGCTGGATCCCTATGCCCCGGAGAGCGCAGCCGGCAAACACAGGTACGAGCTTTCCGGCCATTGTAGACCTCCGTATTGCAGAGAAGACCTCTTCATCACTGATGGTCTCGCCTTCCAGGTACTTGCCGATAAGCTCATCGTCGATTTCGACGGCGGCCTCCACGAGCTTCTCACGACTGGCCTCCGCCTGTTCTCGAAGCGCCTCGGGTATCTCCGCTTCCTTCACGGGATTACCCACGTAAGCCTTCATGTTCACCAGGTCGACAATGCCCTCGAAATCGCTCTGGGAGCCTATCGGTAGCTGAACCGGCAGGCATCTTGGTGACAGTTTGGCCTGGATCCCCTGCACCGTGGCCAAGAAATCGGCGTTATCGCGGTCCATCTTGTTAACGAACACCAATCTGGGCAAGCTTCGTTTCTCGGCATCCTCCCACACCTGTTCGGTGCCTACCTCCACGCCGGAGGCGGCACATATCACCACAATCGCACCCTCAGCTACCCTGAGCCCTGATCTCACCTCACCGATAAAATCGGCATAACCGGGGGTATCGATCAGGTTGATCTTTGTCTCCTTCGATGAAAAGGATAGCAGCGAGAGATTGATGCCCATCTGACGGTCCACCTCAAGCGGATCATAGTCTGAGGCGGCAGTGCCATCGTCGACGCTCCCCAGACGCTGAATCGCACCGGAGGTGAATAGCATGTGCTCTACAAGTGAGGTCTTTCCCGCTCCCTGATGGGATATCAAGGCGACGTTCCGAATTTGCATGGCCCCACATTATAATCCTGTTCTTTCAGATAAGCAAGGGCGGTTGCGGTGAGCGCCCGCCCGGCCGACTCTGGCAGACCCCGACGAACCAGTGTGCTGACCGATCGCACGACGTTCATGCCTGGCGGCTCTCCGATACCAACTACTACGTTCGGTTGCCGCTACGTGTCCGTTCATGGTATAGTACGGCGCCGAATCTGCCTTTACGAAATCGGTTGGTCGCATGCTTTCGAGACGGCTCTTTGAGTACCCCGCAGCTTCGCCCACCACCATGCCCATGGTCACACCGCCGGCTGATGCATCCGACCAACACCTGGAAAGGAACAAGCGATGACCAGAGAAGCGACGATCTTACTAGACATCGACGGGAGAGAAGTAAGAGCACGGCAGGGCCAGACACTATTGCAGGCCTGCACCGAGGCCGAGATCTACGTACCGGCGCTCTGCCACTATCCGGGTCTGCAGCCGCTACCCGAGGTGATGCCCGATCAGGCCTGTCAGCTTTGCCTCGTCGAAGCTGACGGCGAAACCGTCCTCTCGTGCACGACCACAGCCGCTCAAGGTATGGTGGTCAGGACGAACACCCCCGGAGTACAAGAGCTACAGCGCCGCCACCTGCTTGCCATTCTGACCAGACAACCCGCCGGTCTCTGCCTCGAGAGAAGCGACTGCGAGCTTCACAGAGCGATAGACCATATCGGTCTGAAGGATATACCCGTTCGTATTCCCAGGTCTCTGCCGCCCCTGGAGGACAACCCCTTCTTCGGGCGCTATTCCGACTACTGTATTCTGTGCCATCGTTGTCTCCGGGTTTGCAGTGACATAAGAGGACTGGGCGTGATCGAACCCGCCTTCCCCTGTCACGTAGCCTGTCCCGCCGGCATCGATGTTCCCCGTTATATACGCCTGATTGCCAGAGGCAGGCCAGGTGCGTCCCTGGCGGTGATCAGGGAGAGAGTACCCTTTCCGGCCACCCTGGGCAGGGTATGTGCAGCGCCATGCGAAGAAGAGTGCCGGCGCGGCTGCGATGTAGACAAGTCCCTGTACATAAGAATGCTCAAGCGGTTCGCCGCCGATAATAGTGACGAGAGCTGGAAGAAGCAGGCGAAGTTCCTCCCCGCAACCGGCAAGAGTGTTGCCGTGATAGGAGCGGGACCGGCCGGACTCACCTGCGCCTATTATCTGGCCAAGCTGGGGCATAAGGCAACCGTATTCGAGGCCCTCCCCGAGCCCGGCGGGATGATGCGCGTGGGGATTCCCGAGTATCGCCTGCCGAGAAATATACTTACCGATGAGATCGGCGAAATCGAGAAGGCGGGCGTGGAAGTCAGACTGAACAGCAGGGTTGAGTCACTGGACTCGCTCTTTGCTCAGGGATACCAGGCTGTCTTTCTCGCGATCGGCGCCCACGAAGAGATGAAACTCGGGGTGGAGGGAGAAGACTCGCCCGGCGTAATGGGGTGTGTAGAGTTCCTGCGACGGTTCAATCTCGGCGAGGAAGTCCAGGTAGGAGATAGGGTCGGGGTGATCGGCGGCGGAAACGTAGCAATAGACTCTGCGCGTGCTGCTTTGCGGCTTGGCGCCAGCAGGGTGGTCATCTTCTATCGCAGAACGAAGAACGAGATGCCGGCCCAGGCAGAAGAAGTCGACCAGGCGCTTGAGGAGGGGGTGGAGATCATGTTCCTCGTCGCGCCTTCTAAGGTGATCGCAGCGGATTCCGAACTGAAGCTCGAGTTAACGCGTATGGAGCTTGGGGAGCCCGACGCGAGCGGCAGACGCCGCCCCGTACGGATCGAGGGTAGCGAGTTTACGGCCGCACTCGACACGCTGATCGCGGCGATCGGCGAACGTCCTGATGTCCCGGCCGGCTTCCAGGTTGAGACCGGACGCGGCAACGTGCTGAAGGCCAATGAAGACCTGAGCACGCACCGGGATGGCGTCTTCGCCGGAGGCGACTGCGTGACCGGGCCGGCTCTGGTCATCGACGCGATCGCCTCGGGAAGAAAGGCGGCGGAGTCCATAGACCGTTACCTGGGCGGCACGGGAGACATTTCAGAGCGTCTTGTACCCACTGAAGAGGCGACCACCTGGCTCGGAACCTCCATGGGGGAACGACTGGCCACTGTCTCCCACCTCCCGCCCGACAC
>PWRA01000026.1 GCA_003556385.1 Dehalococcoidia bacterium
GAAGTCCTGCTTGATACGGTCCAGCATCCTGGCGATTCCGATCTCTCCCAGCCGTAGGACAGCTTCTCGCTCCGGCAATCGTAGGCATCCATCACCTTCTTCTCGAACGATCTCCCGGGCCAGATCAACGAGGTAATCGCCCTGGTAGCCATCCTCAGGCATGGCCGCCTCTTTGCCCAGGCACTGAAGACAACGGACGTAGAGCGACCGGCCAAAGCTCTCGATCTGGCTGCCGGAATCATTTACATAATACTCCGTCTCCACGGAGAAGCCGGATGCCTTCAGTACATTGGCCAGGGTGCTGCCCAGAACGGCGCCGCGGCCATGCCCCACGTGCAAAGGACCCGTAGGGTTGACACTGACGAACTCAAGCTGGACCTTGTTGCCCTTGCCCAGGTCGAGGTCGCTGTATGATCGGCCGGCATTCAGGATCGACTCCACCTGCCTGCTCAACCACTCGTCGCTCAATGTGAAGTTGATGAAACCCGGGGACGCCACCTGCACCCGGCCGACCCCGGCCGGCAGCGTTACATACTTGCAGATCTTCTCGGCTATCGCCATGGGTGGCATCTTCATAGCGCGGGCCAGTTTCAAAGGGAGACCCGAAGCGAAGTCCCCGTGCTCGGGGTTCTGAGGGTGTTCGATCAACAACTCGGGCAATGCAGCCTGAGGCAGGGCACCTTCCTGTTGTGCCTTACTTACGGCCTCGTTCAGAGACCCGGCCAGTTCTTCTTTCAGCATCGCTTGAAACAAGGCGCTCGGCGCCCGTGTGTGACTCCCGGACAGCCCCGGCGGGTAGAGCCCGCGGTCAGCGCACCTGGCCCTCTGTCGTTCCCGGGTCCGACTGCATAAGAACTAACAGGGTGACCGGCACCCGCGCTCAGTACAGAGATATCCCGCCGTCTACTGTAAGGCATTCTCCGGTGGTAAAACTGGATGCATCGGAGGCCAGGTAGAGCATAGCCCCTACCATCTCGTCCGGGTCGGCTATCCGTCGCAACGGCGTCCTCTTGATCATCTCTCCCTCGTACTCGGGAAGGGCCAGGAAGCGAGAATCGCCGAGGCGGGTGTGCACATTGCCCGGAGCTATCGTGTTTACCCGGATATTGTACTGCGCCCATTCCAGGGCCATGACTTTGGTCGCCATCATAACCCCCGCCTTGCTGATGGCGTACACGCCGATCTGCGGTTCCGGCTTGAATCCGTCCATGGAAGCAACGTTGATAATCGTGCCACCGCCGTGTTTCTTCATGATCCCGGCCACAGCGGCACTGAGGAAGTACAGCCCCTTCAGATTGAGATTCATGATGCTGTCCCACAGGCGCTCATCGACTTGTTCCGCGGGGCTCATGGCCGGAGAGGTGCTCGCATTGTTGACCAGGATATCGATCTTGCCGAACTCGTCGTTGGCCCGTGCCACCAGGCCATTTATCTCGTCCATGCGTCCCAGATGAACTGCAACGGGCAGCGCCCTCCGTCCTGCCTGCCTTACTTCGGCGGCTACGTTTTCCAGGTCGGGAGGTCTCCTGCTGGCTAATACGACGTCGGCCCCGGTTTCGGCAAAGCCCAGCGCTGTGGCCCGGCCAATGCCTCTGGAAGCACCGGTAATGAGAGCCACTTTCCCGTCCAGACGATACTTATCGAGGTACATGACAAACTTTCCTCATTGCTTGGCTGCAGCACATATCCGGCAAGGCAGTATTGTAGCCGAAAACCAGCTGCATTTCTATCGTGGTTCCGATCCGGCGCCGGATCAGCTCCACTCGGCGCCCCCGGCCCACGCCCGGCCCAGTTGCCGGCGCAGAAGCCGGTGTTCAGGCTTCTCCAGGCCGGGGTCGCTCTGAAAGAGAGTTATCGCCTCTTGCCGGGCCTGCTGCAGGCTGTGCAGGTCGGTCAGCTTGGCCAGTTTGAGGTCGGGCAGACCGCTCTGGTGGGTGCCGAAGAATTCGCCGGGGCCCCGCAGTTCCAGGTCCTTCTCCGCCAGCGCGAAGCCGTCGTGCAGGCGCTCCATCAGATGGAGGCGCTCTTTTGCTTCGCTTGAAGGCTTCTCCGGCACGAGGATGCAGTAGCCCTGTTCCTTGTCGCGTCCGACGCGGCCCCTCAGCTGGTGGAGCTGAGACAGGCCGAACCGTTCGGCGCCCTCGACCAGCATGACGGAGGCCCTGGGCACGTCGATACCCACCTCCACCACTGTGGTGGACACCAGGACATCGAGCTTCCCCGCGCGGAAACTGCGCATCACATCCTCTTTGTGACTGCCGTGCATCTGGCCGTGGAGCAGTCCCAATCTCATGTCAGGAAAGACCTCTTGCGATAGTCGCTCATACTCAGTTGTGGCCGCTCGTACCTCCAGCGCCTCGGATTCTTCGATCAACGGGCAGATGATGAAGGCCTGCCGGCCGTTGCCGACCTGGCGCCGCAGGAAGCTATAAGTCTTCTCTCTATCGGAGGGCTCCACGCACTTTGTTCTGACTACCTGCCGGCCCGGGGGGAGCTCGTCGATGATCGACAGGTCGAGGTCTCCATAGAGCGTCAGCGCCATCGTGCGTGGAATGGGAGTGGCTGTCATGACCAGTACATGAGGGTTGAAGCCCTTCTGCCGCAGCGCCGAGCGCTGCACTACCCCAAAGCGGTGTTGTTCATCGATCACCGCCAACCCCAGTCTGCTGAACTCCACATCTTTCTGAATGAGGGCATGGGTACCGACCACGATGTCGACCTCTCCCTGGCGGATCTTATCGTGGAGCATTGCCTTCTCGCTGTGACCGAGGCTTCCCACAAGCAGGGCGACGGCAAGCGGCCTGGAGAGAAAGCCGATATAGCGCCTGATGGTCCCCAGGGCGGGCTCGGGATGCTCTTCCGAGGTGCTAACACGGGCCAGATAACCACAGAGGTTGAAGAAGTGTTGTTCGGCCAGCACTTCGGTGGGAGCCATGAACGCTCCCTGAAAACCGTTGGCCGCAGCTACCAATATGGCCAGTGTCGCGATCACCGTCTTGCCGCTACCTACCTCGCCCTGAAGAAGACGTGACATGGCCTTCGGCCTGTTAAGGTCGTTCTGGATTTCCTGTAGCACCTGCCTCTGGGCGCCGGTCAAGGTGAAGGGCAGACACTGCAGAAACCCGTCGATGACGCTCCGGTCTATGCGGAGAGGATTACCGGGCTGTCCTTCCTGCCAGTCCCGCTTTCTGGCCAAAACGCCCAATTGCAGAAGAAGCAGCTCATCGAAGGCGAGCCTCCCCTTTGCCCTTTCTGCCATCGCGTTATTATCGGGGTAGTGGATCTGGGAGACCGCGGTGGGGAGGTCCAGCAGCTGGCAGCGGGTCTGGATCTCCGCCTGCAGGAAGTCATCCAGTTGCCCGGCGTGCTCCTCGACGACCTCCTTGACCCACTTCCTTAGCTGTCGGGGATACAGGCCCTGGGTGAGCGGGTAAACGGGGACGAGACGGCCGGTGTGAATCAACTCCTTATCTTTGAGCAGTTCCCATTCGGGCGACTCGAAAACCTTGTGGCCTCTGAACTCTCTGACTGTGCCGCTCACTACGATCCGGGCGTTAGTGCGAAAAGTCTTGGCCAGGTATGGTTGGTTAAACCAGACGGCCCGGACGGTGCCCGTTTCGTCGCCTATAGTTGCCTCTGTGCCCTGACGGCTGCCCAGGGTGGCTACTCTGGCCTCCCAGACAGTCCCCACGACAGTCTGGTCTTCGCCTTCTGTTAGTTCAGAGATAGGCTTCTGCTTGCTGTAGTCGAGGTAGCGTCTGGGGAAGAGGTAGAGGAAATCGCGTACAGTCCTGACATTGAGCCTGGATAGTTTGCTGGCTACGGTCGGGGTAATGCCTTTGATGACGGTAACGGGCGAGTCCAGTTGTTCGCTTTGCTTACGACCGACGGCAGCCACAGCCGTACTGCTCCTCCCGGACCTTTCTTCTGAGCGGGCAGGACTGGCGCTTTCTCGCGTTCCTACCGGGGTTCGGGCCTGGCCTGTCGCCCTTTCCACGTTATCTAACCAGTCGAAAACCCTTGCCACCCATCTCTTGCGCTCACTTAGATCGGATCCGCCGTAGTCGGAATTGGCCAGGTCGAGTTCATCGAAACTGCTCAAGAGACGAGGGTTGTCGATGGTCCGCCTGATCTGCTCTGCCTGTTTGTGCAGATACCTGTCCAGGCCGCCTGATACGGCCCTGTTCGCGTATCCCCTTCTGCGTTCTAGCTCGAGGATATTCCGTAGCGAGGCAATGTCCGTCACTTTCTATTCCGCCTCAAGGACTGAGACAGCCAGGACGTGGCGACCAACGTGAGTTCCAACCACCGGCGTCACCTTGGAGCGGTAGATTCGTTCCGGGGGCACTACGTCCTTAACGCGCTGAAGCAGTGCCTCGGCATCATCGGGAGTGGTGGCGTCCTCCACAGCGAGGGCCTCTATCTCCTCGAAGCCCTTGACGAAATCCACCAGGAACTCCATGGCCTGGGCCCGGCTGCGGGGACGGGCGATGGGGAAGGCCGCGCCGTCCTTGATTCCGGCGACCGGGTTGACCTTCAGCAGGCTGCCCAGAAACGCCTGTACTTTGCCAATACGACCGCCTCTTCTTAAGTACTCCAGTGTGTCAAAGCTCATGCGCACATGCACTCTGGGAATGGACCTGCTCACCCGGTCGACGATCCGGTCCAGGTCAGCTCCTGATTGTGCCATCCTGGCCGCCGAGAGGACCAGCAGCATCTGGGCGCCTGCTCCCGCCTGTGAATCGATCACTTCGATGCGGCTGTTCTTGCCGGCCATGATCTTGCCTTCAAGCGCTGCCGCGTACGTAGCGCTGAATTTCTGAGAAAGCACTATCGTCAGGATCTCGTCCGTCTCTGCGGACAGCTTTGTGAAAAGCTGAGCGAAATCGTTGGGGGTAGCTGTTGCGGTTGTCGGGGCGACCTTGCTTGTCTCCAGCTTACGGTAGAATTCCTCTGTGCTCAGGTCAATATTGTCCCGGTAGGTCTCATTGCCGAACTGGACGTACAATGGCACTACGCTAATCCCGAACTCCTGGGCCATCTGGGGAGTGATGTCGGAGCAGCTATCGGTTACTACCTTGACCATTCCCTGTACCCGCGATGCAGAAGTCTGTGTCTGCGTGCTGCACGCTTCTCTTGCTTGCGGCCCGAGTGCGGCCACTATTCCAGGGAGATTATATAACAATAGTGGGATTGGCCGCCATAAACCACCTCGACATCGGTTCCGTATCGGTCTCGGATCTGCCGTGCTGTCTCCTGTGCTTCAGCTTCCGTGATCTCGGCACCGAAGTAGACGGTAGCTATGTCCGCCCGTTCGGCTCCCGCTTTCCCCAGGGCTTCAAGGACAGCATCGCCCGGCCTGTCGGCCGTGGCTATGAGGTCTTCATTGTTCATAATGGCGATGAATTGCCCCTTTCTTATCTCAAGGGAGTTGAGGCGCGTCTTGCGCACTGCCCTGGTTATGTCGATAGTCGTAACCCTGTGGAGCGCTTCCTCCATAGCCTGTGCATTCTGCTCCAGGTCCATGTCGTAGTTCAGAGCGAGACACGCCGCTATACCCTGAGGTATGTTCATGGTGGGAATCACCTTCACCGTCTTGGAGGTCAGGGACTGGACCTGGGTGGCGGCGGACACGATGTTCTTGTTGTTGGGCAGCAGAATAACGTTGTCCGAGGGCGCCGATTCCACAGCCCGCAGTAGCTCGCGAACGCTGGGGTTCATCGTCTGTCCGCCGTGCACGACGATTATGCTGCCCGGGCTGTTAAACAGCTCGAAGAAGCCCTCTCCGGTGGCCACCGTTATCGTGGCGATATCGACCGAAGGCATTCGTTCGTTCTGCATCTTGACGAACTCGGCGTACTGGTCATCCATGTTGTTGATGGTTATCTGGTGTAATGTGCCCAGCCTCGATGCATATTCGATGATGTCACCGGGTCTGAAGCTGTGGATATGAATCCGGGCCAGCGAGTCATCGCCCGTAACTATCAAGGACTGTCCTTTCTTCTTGAGGTCCTTTTCGATCCGGCTCAGATTGAGGCGCTCCCCCGCCAGGATGAAGTTTGTGCAGTACCCGTGAGGCGTGTCCATCCGGGTCGGCATATGGGTTATCCTGGGAGTTGCCTCCGGTTGGGCAACGACCAGGCGCGGCTTCCGATATTGCATGTTCTCCGATTCGCCCTTAAGAAACTGAAGAGCACCGTCCAACAAGATGTACAGCCCCTGTCCGCCGGCGTCCACCACGCCTGCCTCTCTCAGAGCGGGGAGTAGACCGGGCGTCCTGGCCACTGAGTCCTCAGCCGATTTCACCGTCGCCTCCAATACGGGGACTAGAGCGTCATCATCCTTGACCGCCGTCAGGGCAGTCTCCGACGCGTCCTTGAGTACCGTCAGGATCGTGCCCTCAAAGGGATTAGCTATTCCTTTGTAGGCAGTTTGCGAGGCTTCGCCGAGTGCACGGGCGAAGTCCGCGCCGTTGAAATGAGTCTTGCCCTCGAGCCCCTTAGCCAGGCCGCGCCAGAACTGGGACAGGATCACGCCGGAATTGCCCCGTGCTCCCATCAGGGCACCGTGTGCCAGCGATTTGGCCACCGAAGACGCGTCGCTATCTGAAATGCGTGCGGCCTCTTCCACGGCGGACCTCATGGTGAGCACCATATTGGTCCCGGTGTCCCCATCGGGCACGGGGAAGACATTGATGGCGTTGATATCGGAGGCGCTTTTCTCCAGCCAGAGAGTACCTGAGGAGAACATATCCTTCAGGGTTTGGCCGTCGGCCCCATTGCTCTTCATCGGTTGCACCTTCGCGTAACCCGGTTGTTTATGCTATCATTAGCGCGGCCATTTGACATGTGAGCCACAATCGAGAGAGGTAGATACGTTCCATGAAGTGTAGGATTTGCGGTAAAGGCGCTCAATTCGGACATAATGTGAGCCACTCCAAGAAGAGCACTCTGCGGCGCTGGCTGCCTAATGTTCAGCGAATGACGATCATGGTAGAAGGAAGGAAGACAAAAGTCAACATCTGCACCAGGTGCCTGCGTACCCACTATAAGACGGCACGTTAGCCAACCGCATACCATTCATCGACGCTGCTCCGCTGACCGCGCAGTGATCTCTGCCCATGAAGGTTGCCTTATCCCCCGGTGGCAGCCGGGACTCGCCGTGACAGTACAGGATAGCCATTCTTCGCGCCGGTGATCCGGAGCAGGTATGAGTGGGTCGACGGTGGAGGCCGCCGGCCTTCTGCAATCGATTACAGGTCCGCTTCGAAGATCGTGCCCCTCTCAACGAACCCGCACCTCCGATAGAACTCACTGGCCTCTGTGTTCGTCTTCTCGGCGCTCACCTCGATCTCGCAGCAGCCCACCTGCACTCGGCGCGGGCAGCCATGATCAGTTCCCTGCCCACGCCTCTGCCCCGATGCTCGCTAGCGACGACCAGCTCGTCGATCAGGCGGGATGGGCCCGGGTGCAGGAGCGTCTGCCGAATGGTGAAGTGGATGAACCCGACAATCGCCCTCTCCTTCTCGGCAACCAGGAAGTGTGAGTACGCATGGTTTACCAGGTCCCGGCAGTTTCGAACGGCGGCATCGATGTCGAGGCCTGCCGTGTCATCGATGGCAGCTATCAGATCCTTCAGTAGTGCTTCGACCTTTGACAGGTCAGTGAGCGTAGCACTCCTGATAAGGACTCTGTTCACGTCAGCCCTACCGGACCTTCCACTTCAGCCCGACCGCCTCTGTTTGGCTGCGGGGTGTGGCCGGGTTTTCGCCCAGGTGCTTGGCCATTTCGATCATGTTCAGTATCCGGTATCCTTCCGAGCGTGCCAGCATCATCATGGCCACATTGTGGGGCGTGCAGGAGATGCAGGCGTAATCCTGGCCTTTCTCGAGGAGCCATTGCTCGAAATGACGGATAAGCTCCCTGGCGACCCCCCGCCCGCGCATGTCCGGGATGACGTAGAGTTCCCGGGTGAAGTAGAACTCGTCATGCAACTCCCAGCGCCCGAAACCGGCAAGCCGCTTCGATGCAGAGTCCAGAGCAACGCAATAGCCGGTGTCCTGCCTGCCCAGATTCTCCTGCACTTCGTCCGCGGCTTCATCGAGCTTGACTGAACCCTCGCCGCCTATCATGCGGCTGTGCTCGTTCCTGAAGTCCAGGA
>PWRA01000091.1 GCA_003556385.1 Dehalococcoidia bacterium
CAGGTCCCCGACGAAGTCCCTTCCTCTGTCATGGGGGCCCGCGGCGGAGTCCCTTCCTCTGTCATCGCGAGCCCCGACGGAGTCGGGGCGTGGCGATCTCTGATGAAAGGCTACGGTCATGCGGGATTGCCGAGCTTCGCTCGCAACGACTTCGTCGGATCCCTTCGTAGCCCAGGACTCCTCGCAAAGGCAAGGGTGAGGCTTGGCACGCTTAGCTGCTCGGTTGGTGTAAAATGCGGTCTGGTCTGAAAAGGCGGCGGGCGGATTCGAACCGCCGTATAGGGGTTTTGCAGACCCCCGCCTTAACCTCTTGGCTACACCGCCCTGATCACCGGATTCGGTGGAGCGGAAGACGGGATTCGAACCCGCGACCCCTTCCTTGGCAAGGAAGTATTCTACCGCTGAACTACTTCCGCTCGTATTTGATTTTACCGTCTTTTCTCGGCGAGGGCAAGTCCGCCAGTGGTGCCGAGGGGGAGATTTGAACTCCCACGGGCTTGCGCCCACCACCCCCTCAAGATGGCGTGTCTACCGATTCCACCACCTCGGCATGGGTTACTCATCACGTTCGGGACGGTTCCTTCCTCTCTCCCGGGGATACCAGCCGCCCCACCAGCTCCTCTTTCGCCGCCACCGGTCCAGAAACCAGAGCCCAAGGATAATCAGGATGGTCGGCCAGGTATAGCTCCAGATGGTATTGTCAATGACGCCTGCCCTATTCAGCAAGGCGATAATCCCCACGGCGATCAAGATGAAACCGATAACCATCTTCATTACCCCCTGTTCTGCTATATGGCAGGGGCGGCAGGATTCGAACCCACGACCTGCGGTTTTGGAGACCGCTGCTCTAGCCGGACTGAGCTACGCCCCTATCTCATGACAATTATAACAGAAATACCCCTGGGGCGACTCGAACGCCCGACACGCGGTTTAGGAAACCGCTGCTCTATCCACTGAGCTACAGGGGCACGTCAGCTTCTGTTGCTCCCGGCGCTGTTTTCGGGCCCTGCATCCGCTCGGCGGAGCCTCTTTCGCGCCCTGTTCCTGCCTATCCGCAACGGAAATCGGCCTGCGCCAGAACAGATGCCTCAACACCATTATTATACGTGACTAGCCGTACGCTGTAAAGGTCGGGGGCGAGGCCGCGGAGGCCACCCGGGTACACAACAGAGACGGCGATCCTGACAACGCCTGTCCCGGCGCGCGATGACGCGCAACGGTTCACACATGATACCCACCGGGAAGCTCTTGCTGAGCGGCCGCTCGCTCAGAGCACCCTTGAGATGTCACAGTTTTGTAACTTTTTCACGGCCATTTTTATGACTTCTTTATCGTCACCCCGCTATCATACTTCAGAGATATCTGTCTCAGTGAGAAGCGGGAACCGGGTTCGGACAGACGACTGAAAGGAGGTGTTGCCTATGGCAATGGAAAGATGGAGACCGGGTAGAGGCATGGTGCGATGGAGACCGTTGCGAGAGCTAGAGGAAATGGAGCGCCGCTTTGACGACGTCTTAGGCCGGCAGCTATCGCCTGCTGTGTGGAGGCGTGTTCCCAGGACGGACGACGGATGGGCGCCGGCCATGGACGTGTACGAAAAGGAGGACAAGTTCGTCGTGAAGGCCGAGCTTCCGGGCATGAAGGAAGAGGATATCGACATCTCCGTGGTGGGCGATACACTGGTCATCAAGGGCGAACGGAAGTCGGAGCACGAGGTTAAGGACGACGACTATTACTGTTGCGAGCGCTCTTATGGCCAGTTCTCTCGCTCGATAGCCATGCCCTCCAACGTTGATGCACAGAAGGTTGAAGCCAACTACGAGGATGGTGTGCTGGAAGTCACCCTCCCCAAGCACCCGGAAGTCAAGCCGAAGAAGATCTCAGTCTCCGCCAGGAAGAAAGGCAAGTCCGGCGGTAGCAGTTAGCCAGCAGACTCAATGGGTTCCCGCCTCTCACCCGTTTGGGTATGATTCCGGTATCTTGTTTTGGAGCGCCGCCGATCGTGGTGGCGCCGCGGGCATCGGCGCGCCGGGCGTAGTCCGCTCCCGGGAAGTTGTCGTGCCCGCCCATTTGTGTAATATTATGAGGAGGGCGGGACATGGGCCCGCCACTCGACATACGGGAGCCGCTCGAGCAAGTGTCCGGTGAGACGAAGAGGATAGTCCTTCCGGTGACGGGCATGACCTGCGCCTCCTGCGCGGCCGCCATCGAACAGGAAGTCGGGCGGCTGCCGGGCGTACACCGTGTGAGTGTCAACCCTGCCAGTGAAGAGGTATCCGTTGAGTATGACCGGCAGCGTGTAGACGTAAGGACGCTGGTGGACGCGGTCTCACGTGCCGGCTATGGGGTCGGCCTCGAGAAGATGTCCTTCGGTATAGGCGGTATGACCTGTGCCTCATGTGTTGCCAGCGTCGAGAAAGCTCTGACCAGGGTGCCGGGAGTGATCTCGGCAAGCGTCAACCTGGCCGCTGAGAAGGCAACGGTCGAATACCTGAGGGGCGAGGCCGGGATGCCCGAGTTCCGGCAGGCGGTGGAAGACGCGGGCTATTCGGTGGTCGGTGATGAGGAGGAAGTCAGGTTTGACGAAGACACACTGAAGGTTGAGGAGGCGAGAAGGCGCTTCATCTTCGCTCTGATTCCCACCATCGTGGTGATGGTCCTGATGATGGTCCATTTCATGATGATCGCCATCCCGGGATACAGGATAATGATAGCGGTGCTCGGTTTCCCGGCTGTGTTTCTTGCCGGCTGGCCTACGCACAGGGCTTCATGGAAGGCGCTCCGCCGCGGGCGTCCCAACATGGATGTGCTGATATCCCTGGGTTCGCTTCCGCCCTATTTCATGGGTATAGCGGCGTTCATCTGGCCGGCGCCCACCTTCATCGAGATGGCGACCACGATCGTTACCTTCCATCTGCTGGGCAGGTTCCTCGAGACCAGGGCCAAGGGCAGGGCCTCTCAGGCCATCAAGAAATTGCTGCAACTGGGGGCCAGGACCGCCCGCATACTGGTCGATGGCGTCGAGAAGGAGATACCCATCGAGCAGGTGAAGGTGAACGACATTATCCTGGTCCGGCCGGGGGAGAAGATACCCACCGACGGGGTGATTGTGGAAGGTGAGGGTGCGGTCGACGAATCCATGGCGACCGGCGAGTCCATGCCGGTGAACAAGGGTGCAGGCGACGAGGTTATCGGCGCGACCATCAACCAGCTGGGTCTGTTGAAAGTGAAGGCAACCAGGATAGGCAAGGCTACCTTCCTGGCGCAGGTTATCAGGATGGTCGAGGAGGCCCAGGGCTCCAAGGTCCCTATCCAGGAGTTCGCCGACAGGGTGACCAGTTACATGGTGCCGGCCGTCCTGGGCATAGCCCTGTTCACGGCTATCGCCTGGCTGGTCTTCTCGGATTTCTTCATGGGCATCATCACCTGGGGTGCGGGCTTTCTGCCCTGGGTAAACCCCGACCTGGACATAGTTACGCTGGCCATCTTCGCCGGTATCGCCGTCCTGGTGATAAGCTGTCCCTGTGCCCTGGGGCTGGGTACACCCACGGCGTTGATGGTCGGTACGGGGATGGGCGCCGAGAGGGGCGTGCTTTTCCGCCGTGGCGAAGCCCTCCAGACGATGAATGACGTGCATACCATAGTCTTCGACAAGACGGGGACGATCACTAAGGGGAAACCGGGGGTTACCGAGATCGTCACCAATCACGTCTACGACGAAAGGGGTGTGCTGCATCTCGCCGCCGGCCTGGAGCAGGGGTCCGAGCATCCCCTGGGACAGGCCATTGTGAACGAAGCCCGAGAGCGCGGCATCGACCTGTCCGGTCTCGGCAAGGTGGAAGCGATTACGGGCAAAGGAATCAAAGGCCGGGTGGATGGCAAGGAGGTCCTGGTGGGCAACCAGAAGCTGATGACGGACTCCCGGGTGGACTTCAGCGAACTGAAGAGCAAACTGGGTGAACTTGAGGATGAGGCCAAGACCGCCATGCTGGTGGCCGTTGATGGTAAGATCGCGGGCATCATCGCCGTGGCAGATACTCTGAAGGAAGACTCGATTCAGGCCATCGCCGAACTGGAGAAGATGGGACTGGAGACGGCGATGATCACAGGGGACAACCAGAGAACGGCCGCCGCCATTGCCAGGCAGGTAGGGATCACCAGGGTTTTGGCCGAGGTGCTGCCGGAGGACAAGGCGGCCGAGATCAGGCGTCTCCAGGAGCAGGTCGGCATAGTGGCGATGGTGGGTGACGGCATAAACGATGCCCCGGCGCTTACCCAGGCCGATGTCGGGATCGCCATCGGCACCGGGACCGATATCGCGATCGAATCATCCGATATCACACTGGTCCGGGGGGAACTCAGCGCGGTGGTGACGGCGATCAACCTCTCGCGAGCCACCTTCAGGAAGATCAGGCAGAACTACTTCTTCGCCTGGCTGTACAACGTGCTTGCTATCCCGCTGGCAGTAGTGGGGTTGCTGCATCCCATGATCGGAGTGGCGGCGATGGCTACCAGTTCGGTGAACGTGGTCACGAACTCGCTACGCCTGAAGAGGGCCAGGATCGAGCCAGCGTGGGGACACCAACAGGTGTAAGAGCCGCCGGCGAGTTACTTACCGCGATACCCTCAACCAAGAAAGCCCACCAGTTCACGGCTGTGCTTGGGGTGGCGCAGCTTGGCCAGCGCTTCCTTCTCGATCTGGCGCGTTCGTTCCTTGGTGAGACCCATCACGTCGCCGACCTCTCCCAGAGTACGGCTGTAGCGGCCATCGAGACCGAACCTTAGCTCAACGATGCGGCGTTCGCGGGGAGTCAGTATCTCCAGCATTCTGCTGAGTCCGTCCCTGAGCAGGGTTGCATCTGCCTGCTCTTCCGGGTCGGGACTGGCCTGATCGGCTAGAAAATCGCCGAGGCAGGTCCCTTCTTCGCCCACAGGCGTTTCCATGGACACGGACCCGCTGGCGCTCAGATCGAGATGCGATTTCACCTTCTCGACCGGCAGTTCTAGGTGATCGGCCAATTCCTCTTCTGTTGGCTGGCGCCCCAGCTCTTGGGCCAACTGCCCCTTTGCCCTTGAAAGCCTCGTCAGGTCATCGATGAGGTAGCCGGGCAGCCGCACCATGCGCGAAAAATCGTTGGCTCCACGGTTCACGGCCTGCCATATCCAGGGGATGGCATAGGTGCTGAACTTATAGCCTCTCCGATGATCGTATTTTCGCACCGCCTGCATTAGCCCGATGTTACCCTCCTGTATCAGGTCGACGAGCGGCATGCCCCAGCCACTGTGTCCCTTGGCGACACTCACCACCAGGCGCAGATTGGCTCTGACCATGTGGTCGGTTGCGCACCGCGCCAATTCCCGTACTCGCTCGAAGTGGTCCGTGATTTCCCTTTCTTGCGCTTCCACTTCCTCCCGGAATTCCAGCGACCACAGGACAACGTGGAGATCAGCCATGGAGAGTTGCTGCCCTGCTTCTGTTACGATGCGCCACGGTATAAGCCGGCTATCCAGCGACAACTCCACTACGTTCGCTGAAGCCTCAGCCTCGTCTATCCCCAGCGCCTCAGCGACGGCCCCGGCCAGCTGCTCGTCGATATGGTCGTCGATCGCCCGCCGCAGTTCAGCATTCAATATCCTGTCCGCTACGCCGCCTGAAGAGATACCCAGGTGGCCGCATACCGCATCAAACACCGCCGCTCCCTGAATGAACCGCTCCATCAGCGCCAAGACAAGGTCCGTTGCCGAAGGCTCTGAATCTTGCGCGTCAGTCCACGAGCTCCATACCTTCGCCAGATGCCGCCCGTCCTCTATCTGCCGGCTCAATGCCTTCGTCTCGGCATCCGTCAGCAGGGACGTTCGCCCCACCTCGCCGAAGTACAGATTAAGTGAATCTTCACCCAAATCGGATCTCCTCTGAGACGCCGTTTTTGGTTCACTGACCTCCTCGTCACCGCTCTCATGACTCGTAGCGTCGAGCTCCTCGTCTTTGGGCTTGATTTCGTCTCTGTCTCTAATCTCTTCTAAAAGGCCTACCATATTCGAACTCCTCTATGCTATTGCACCAACAACTCTCTCCTTTGCTTCTCTTATCGCAATTGTAGATGCACGAGGGCATTTTGTATGCGACTTTTGTCTCATCGCGACTTAGCTGCGCAATCAAGAAGGACACGGTGAGTGAGAGTGTTAAAACCAGGGGGACTGGGGTCTATCCCTCGTTTTGGCGGTTCACCCTTGCTATTGGACTACTATCTCAAACGGGCACGTAATAGCTCCGGTGCTACAGACCGCTTCGCAGTCCGTACACCAATCGCAGCCGGTACCGCTGTCGATAGTCACCACGTTCTCGACGATTGCGAGAGCGTTACAGTGGCATACACCAACACACAACCCACAGCCGTCGCACTTCCCGGGATCTATCAACGGCATCTCAGCCACGCGCTTCCATCTCCATTAATGGCATTATATGACTCCAGCCCGCGCCTGTCTGTGACTTTTGTCTCATCAACCGAACTCCATCATCTTCTGGAGCACTCCCTTGTCGGTGATGATGATACGATGGCGATCCAGCTTGATCGCCCCTTCTTCCTCCAGTATCTTCAGCGACCGGCCTACTACTTCCCGCGCCGTGCCCGCCATGGCGGCCATCTCCTGCTGTGTGAGACGCGGTCCGGCCGCCGTTTCACCTTCGACCTGCTCGGCGAGTATCCTCGCCACGCGACTGATGACATGCTTGAAGGAAAGGTCCTCAACCAGCGACAGGAGGTCACGCACTCGTGACGCCAGTACCTTGATGACATTCAGCGCTATGCGTGGATGCGCCCGGAGGACAGCTTTCATATCGTCTTTGGCTATCTTGTACAGAACAACCGGTCCCATTGTGCGGGCACTGGCCGGATTGGGACCGCCGTCAAAGATGGCGACATCATTGAAGGACTCGCCCGACCGGACGATGCTCAGGATCTGTTCCTTTCCGTCCGCCGAAGTCTTGAACACCTTGACCGCTCCCGAGGCCACAATATACAGGTTCGTGGCCGGCTCACCTTCGAGCGCGACCAGCTCTCCCCGGTCTACGGTCTTCTCAAGGACGAGCCTCGTTATCGGCTCGAGTTCGGCCGGGTCGAGACCGGAGAAGTACGGAATACTGTTCAAGAACTCTAACTCAGCGACCATTTCCTCGCTCCACGGATGGAGAAATCCTGCTTCATTATATCATCTGTTCGGTGGGTTGACTGCCCGGGGGTGCCTGACAATCGGCAGACGCCCGGGCCTGGCGAGGTACAGCGCGTATGGGTAGAGCGCCACGCTCGGTGCTGCCTCTGCATATGTGGATGAATGCGACGGGAGGCGTGTTCTAGCTTGATGGATTCTCTCTCTCCAGTGCCCTCTTCATGATTTCCAGGATTGCCTCTTCATGCCGGGTGTGCTCTGCAATGGCCTGGGCGATGCTGCCGATGCTGTGCTGTATCACCGGAGTGTCGGACAACAGACCTCGCTCCTGTATCTCCTCCAGGTCCATTCCGGTCAGAGTTGCTCTTGCGCTGCTTATTTCGCTCGCTATGTCGTCGTGTTCCTGACGGATCGCCCTGGCAAGTAGATCGCCTAGCAGGGGGAGGAAAGACTCCTCTTCAAAGCGATAGTGGTTTGCCAGTCCCTGCTCCAGCAGGGTGAGCGCCTGAACTAGCTGGTCCTTCTTCTCGACGAGGGCTGCTACCGAAGTCTCGTCCCATGCGGACTGAGTTCTCCTCAGAGTGAAAAGCGCCTCGACATCGTTCACCGTGTCTCCGGCGAGCTTGGCGTGTTTCCTGATGCCGCTGTGCTCGGAGATAATCCTGTTCACGACTTCCAAAGCGTCTGGCATGATGCACCTCCTTACGGGTCATGTCCTGCGTTCCGGCCACTTGGCTGTCGCCGGTCCCGCAATGCCTTATTCTCCGCCTATCCTGTTGCTGTGTCCGGGGTTGCCGCTATACGCGGCCCTTCAGGCTCTCCTCCCGAGGATTTCCTTGCGCAGCTTGAGCAGCAGATCCTGCTCATCACTGGCATGCGCAGCAAGCCGCTCACGC
>PWRA01000130.1 GCA_003556385.1 Dehalococcoidia bacterium
CAGCGGATTCTGGCTTGCCATAGCTGTTCCGGTTTCGAGGTTGGTCCGGGCAGTGAGAGGGTCGCCGTTAGGGAAAGCAATGGCAGCAGGGCACTTATGGAGCAGAAGCCGCAACACGCTGATCGTCTTCGTCGTGCTTGCCTTGTTGCTCGTACACCTGGCAGGCTGTTTTCCCTGGGAACGCCCCGAAGGCGTCCTCCGTCTCTGGGATGCGGCCGGCCCCATGACTCTCGACCCGGCGATTTCCGCCGACCAGTCCTCCCATACGTACGTAATACACATCTTCTCCGGACTGGTGCGTCTGGACCATGAGCTGGAGGTAGTGCCCGACATTGCACAGAACTGGGATGTTAGTCCGGACGGCAAGACGTATACCTTCTACCTTCGGGAGGGAGTGTCTTTTCACACTGGACGGGAAGTGAAGGCGGCCGACTTCAAGTACTCCTGGGAGCGGGCCTGCCATCCGGACACAGGCTCTCGAACAGCAGATACCTATCTGCGCGACATTGTCGGGGCCCGGGACATGCTCGCGGGCGACGTGGACGAGATCGCTGGGGTCGAGGTCATCGATGACTATACTCTGCGGGTCACCATTGATGCCCCCAAGGCCTACTTCTTGAGCAAGCTGGCTTATCCCACCGCCTTTGTCGTAGACCGGGCCAACGTGGAATCCGGGCCCGACTGGTGGCGCAGACCGGATGGGACCGGGCCGTTCAGGCTAGAAGAATGGCAGGCAGGAGAGTGGTTGATCCTGGAGCGTAGCCCGGTTTACTACGGTGATGAGGCTGGGGTGGAGGAGGTGGTCTACCTTCTGGGCGGCCCGCCGATGCCTTTGTATGAGCTTGATTACATCGATGTCACTCCTGTCTACGGCGGGTACATTCACCGGGCGCGGGATGAGGCCGGTCCCTACCATACGGAACTGTCGGTGAGTTCCGAACTGAGCCTCTACTATATCGGCTTCAACACCGCCGCGCCTCCCTTCGACGACCTCAATGTGCGCCGCGCCTTTTCTCATTCGGTGGACAAGGAGCGTATAGGCAGGTTGACACTGGAGGGCATGGTCACTGAAGCTAAGGGCATTCTGCCGCCGGGCATGCCCGGTTACAGCGAAGAGCTGGAGGGATGGGAATATGACCTCGAGAAGGCGAACGATCTCATCGCCGCCTCACAATACGGCGATGCCTCGAACCTGCCGCCTATTACCATGACCGTTACCGGTTATGGAGGCTACATCTCGGACTATCTGGCCGCCATCATCCAGGAGTGGCAGGAAAACCTGGGCGTGGAGATCTCGGTCAGGCAACTGGAACCGGAGGATTTCATGTACAACCTGAGAGAAGAGCGGGACGAGATGTTCACCCTGGGTTGGATCGCGGACTACCCCGATCCCCACAATTTCCTGGATGTTCTCTTCTATACCGGAGCGGAGAACAACGCCTTCGAATACAGTAACCCGGACCTCGATGCTTTGCTCGACGAGGCGGCTGTAGAGGAGGAGGAGGAGCTCCGCCTGGAGATGTACCGGCAAGCCGAACAGATTGTGGTGGAGGATGTTCCCTGCCTACCTCTATGGCATGGCGTCAACTCCATCCTGGTCAGGCCCCATGTCACAGGTTACGAGCTGAATCTCCTGGGCCTTCCTGACCTGCGCCGCGTACATGTCGAGGGGTCGTAGGCGGGCTGCCTCTACAAGCGATGCGGCGGCGGTGATATAATGGGGTGGGATGGAAAGGGAGGCGATGCTCTGTGAGAGGCTGTCCCATGATCGGGTGAGGTGTCATGTGTGTCAGTGGCGGTGCACCATAAACCCCGGTAAGCTCGGCGTGTGCCGCATGCGCGCTAACCGCGACGGTGCGCTGTATGCTATGAACTATGCCGAGGTATCCTCGATGGCTCCCGACCATATCGAGAAGAAGCCCCTGTTTCACTTCTTCCCCGGTTCGTTCGCCTTCTCGCTGGGCTCCTGGGGATGTAACTTCCACTGCCGGGGATGCCAGAACTGGGAGATCTCATGCGTTGATATCCCATCCGATTCCCGGCAACTGCCGCCCCAGAAGGCGATAGAGCTAACGAAGAGGTATGACTGCCAGGGCATATCGTGGACCTATAACGAGCCCGCCATCTGGCTGGAGTATACGCTGGATTCGGCGAAGCTGGCCAGGGAAGACAATCTATATACGGTATATGTGACCAACGGCTACGCAACCCCCGAGGCTCTGGATGCCATAGGCCCCTGGCTCGACGCCTGGAGGGTTGACGTCAAGGGGTTCACCGATGCGTTCTACCAGGAGCTTGCCGGAACACCTCATTGGCGGGGTATTCTGGACGTGACGAAGCGGGCTAAGGAGAAATGGGACATGCATGTCGAGGTGGTGACCAACATTATCTCCGGCCTGAACGATGACGAGGAGCAGCTCAAGGGCATAGCAGACTGGATTCGAGATGCTCTGGGTGAGCGTACTCCCTGGCATGTGACCAGGTTCCATCCGTGGCACGATCTGGATCATCTGCGGGTTACTCCGTTGTCCACCCTGGAAAGGGCGTACCGGATCGGGAGGGAAAGCGGGCTGAAGTTTGTCTACCTGGGAAACGTGCCGGGGCACGACTATGAGAACACGGTGTGTTATTCTTGCGGGCAGACAGTGGTCCGTCGGCTTGGGTTTGATACCCGGGTGGTGGGGTTGGAGGGCTCGCAGTGCAAGTTCTGCGGGGCCGACCTCAACTTCAGGATGGGCTAGATCGGTTACCGTCACCCTGCCCCTCCAGCGTCAAGGGAGCGGGGATTGGGAGCCTGTCCGAGCAGGCAACTGCAGGGTCTACTGACGCAGTGGTGGCGGGTTGGAGGCGGTGACGGGAATGTGAAGGTGTGCCCGGTGAGAGGGAGGGGTGGGAGGTGCTTATGGCAGAAGAAGGACTTCATCCGGTGGTGCAGCTGGCGAAGGACACCGTGGAGAGCTACGTGCGGTACGGTGAGCCACCTGAGGCCAGAGCGGTGACCTCCGAAATGGAGGAACGGGCCGGGGTGTTTGTCTCCATCCATAAGCGAGGCGAGCTGCGAGGATGTATCGGCACGTTTGAACCGACCAGGGATAACGTGGCTGAGGAGATCGTCACCAACGCCATGAGCGCATCTACCGGGGATCCCCGCTTTCCGCCCATAAGTCCGTCCGAGCTCGACGACCTGGAGTACAGCGTCGATATCCTCACCGCGCCCGAGCCCGTCACCGATATCGGCCAGCTTGACCACAAGGAGCATGGGATCATCGTGAAGAGCGGGCAGAAAAAGGGACTGCTGCTGCCGGACCTGGAGGGTGTCGACAGCGTGGAAGAGCAGGTGTTTATCTGCCGTCTCAAAGCAGGAATAGCGCCGGAGGAGCCGGTAGATCTGTACTGCTTTCAGGTGAGGAGGTTCCAGTAGGAGCGTTGGTACGCCTCCGCCCTCCGCGCTCTCATGGTGGGCGTGGCGTGGGTACCCTGCAGAGATTGCTTCGTCCCGATGAACCGGGACTCGCAATGACAGGTGGGTAAAGGCGACACGCAGTGTCTGGTGGAAGGGGACTGACAATGACGGGTGCAAGGGGACTCGTGATGACGGGGAAGAGAAGACCGGCACTGATAGCGAGATGGGGCTGCCGATGAGGTGCGGGGTGGCGAAGCTCGACGGGCCTTTATGATGGAGAGGATGCCGCTTTTCGACGAGCCGGAGGAGAAGGAGAAGGCTCCGCCCCGCAGTATGCCGCTGGCGGCACGGATGCGCCCGCGGTCCTTTGACGAGTTCGTGGGACAGGAGCACCTGGTTGCCGAAGGACGGGTGTTCCGCAAATGCATAGAGGCGGACCAGCTTCCGTCCATGATCTTCTGGGGACCGCCCGGCACCGGCAAGACGACCCTGGCTCAGCTTATCGCCGGCATGACGCGGTCGCGCTTCAGTTCTCTGAGCGCTGTCAGTGCAGGGGTGGCCGATCTGCGGCGCGTCATCGCCGAAGCGGAGAAGCAGCTGAAGCTGTCCGGCCGGAGAACGATCCTCTTCATCGACGAGATCCATCGCTTCAACAAGGCGCAACAGGACGCCATATTGCCGTTCGTGGAGAGCGGTACGGTCACGTTCATCGGGGCGACCACCGAGAATCCTTCCTTCGAGGTCATCGCTCCGCTTCTCTCGCGCTCCCGCGTGTTCCTTCTGCATTCGCTGAGCGACGATGAGGTCAGGCTCATCGTCAAGCGGGCCATCCGCGATGACGAGAGAGGACTGGGTGACCTGCGGGTACAGATAGGGGAGGACGCTGTCGCCCACCTGGTGACCGCGTCCAACGGGGACGCCCGCGTTGCGCTGAACGCCCTGGAGATGGCGACGTTCGCCACTGTGCCTGACGAGGAAAGCCTCCGGTCGGTAGACCTGTCGGCCGTCGAGCAGGCGTTGCAGCACCGGGCTTTGCTCTACGACAAGAGCGGTGACCAGCACTACGACCTGATCTCGGCTCTGCACAAGTCGCTGCGCGGTTCTGATCCGGATGCGGCTCTGTACTGGCTGGCACGGATGATCGAAGCCGGTGAAGACCCCCTCTACGTCGTCCGCCGCCTGGTGCGCTTTGCCTCCGAGGACATCGGGGTGGCCGATCCCCAGGCGCTGGTGATAGCAGTGGCGGCTCAGCAGGCGGTGCACTTCGTGGGCATGCCCGAGAGCAACCTGGCACTGGCCCAGGCGGTTGTCTACCTGGCTACGGCTCCCAAGAGCAACTCCTTGTACCGGGCCTACTCCCGGGTACAGCGCGACATACAGGAGGGCCGCAACGAGCCTGTGCCGTTACACCTGCGTAACCCGGTAACCGACCTGATGCGCCGGACGGGGTACGGAGAGGGTTACAGGTACGCCCACGACTTCCCCGACCATTTCGTGAAGCAACAGAACCTGCCTGCTTCTCTCCAGGGCAAGCGCTATTACGTTCCCGGTGATGAGGGGTATGAGAAAGAGATTGCGGACAGGCTGAAGAAGTGGTGGGGTGAAGAGAAGGGCTAGCGGTCCCGGATAGAGATACGACGCAGCATCGCTGTTCGGCCAAACGCGCTGTCCCCTGTATTGGAACTCACTATGGCCATGGTATAATGCGTTGCGCCGACCCGGAGAGCGTCGGAGGAGCAAATGTGTATTGACGGAGGTGCATGTTGCCCAGGTTTTCCCTGACTCCCAAGGATGTGGCGTTCTACGACCTGTTCGAGCAGGACACCGCTAACCTGGTTGCTGCCGCGGAGATGCTGCTCGACCTCTTCGAGAACTACGTGGACGTTGAGAAGAAGGTCGAGTCACTGAAGGACCTGGAGCACCGGGGCGACGGCATAACGCACGAGATCATACAGAGGGTGCACCGCACCTTCGTTACGCCCATTGATAGAGAGGATATCACACTCCTCGCTCATAGCCTCGATGATGTAATGGACTTCATTGAGGCGGCGGGCAGAACAGCCTGGCTCTATCGTGTTGTCGAGCCTACCGAGAGGGCCCGGGAGCTTTCGCGGATTGTAGTCAAGGCAACCCTCCAGATGAACGAGGCAATGCCGCGCCTGCGTCGCCACGACCAGTATCCGTGGATACTGAAGCAATGTGTGAAAATAAACAGCCTTGAGAACCAGGCTGACGACGTGCACCACGCCGCCCTTGCCGAGCTGTTCGAGGTCTGCCGGATGGATGCCTGTGACGTTATCAAGTGGCGCGAGATCTACGAGCACCTGGAAAGCGCCACCGACCGGTGCGAGGATGTGGCCAACGTTCTCGAGGGCATAGTATTGAAGCATGCCTGAACTCGCTGTGCTGGTTCTGGTAATCGCGGCAGCGATCGGCTTCGGCGTGGTCAACGGTTTCAACGATGCCGCCAATAGTGTGGCTGCCTCGATCGGCTCCCGTGCGCTATTACCCTGGAGCGCCATCATACTGGCGGCCTTCTTCACCTTCGTCGGCGCCGCTACCGGCCTGGAAGTGGCCAGGACCGTCGGCGAGAGGATACTTGCTCCGGAGGCGCTGCTGTATGAGACGCTGTTTGCCAGTCTGCTTGCTGTTATAGTGTGGGGTAGCCTTGCCACCCGCTACGGTCTGCCGGTAAGCTCGAGTCACAGCCTCATCGCCGGCCTGGTAGGAGCGGGCATAGCGGTGGTGGGGGGCACGGGGGCAGTGCAATGGCAGGCCGTACAGCCGGCCCTGGCGTCGGTAGCCATCGCTCCCGCCCTCGGCTTCGTCGGCGGCTTTGCACTCATGATCCTCCTGCTCTGGGCGGCGTACCGTGCCGCTCCGGCCCGGATGAGGGCGCTCTTCAGTCGTCTGCAGTGGTTCACCACCGCTTTTCTGGCTTACAGCCTGGGCAAGAACAACGGTCAGATGCCCATCGGTCTCATCGCCATGGCGCTGATCATCTATGGCCGTCAGTTCGGCGATGCAACCGATGTGTGGAGAGAGCTTACCCTGGCCGGTAGCCTGTGGTGGGTGATAGTGGTCTCTTCCGTGGCCATCAGTGCCGGTACGGCTATCGGCGGCTGGCGGGTGATCAAGACGGTCGGGTTCAAGATCACCGCCCTGCAGCCGATTAACGGTTTTGCCGCCGATTTCTCGGCCGCTACCGTTATCGAGGTGGCTTCGCGCCTTGGGATTCCTGTAAGCAGCACGCATTGCGCAACCGCCGCCGTCATGGGGGTCGGGGCCACGAAACGCCTTTCCGCGGTCAGGTGGGGCATAACCCGGAACATAGTCCTGGCCTGGATTCTGACCTTCCCCGTTTCCGGCGTGCTCGGTTGGGCTATCGCATCGATCCTGCAGGCCATCCTTTAACCGGACAAAACGCCCTTGTCGTGGTAGAATACTTGTGCTACTATGACCGCATGAAACTACTGTCGCCGGACGACCGGGCAGCCGCAGGACCGGTAACTCTCATGGCAGCAGAAGAAGAGCGCAACGGAAAGGATAGACCGCGCGGCTTCTACAGTCGTGCGCTGGACGTAGCGGAACAGATTGAGCTTGAGGAAGCCTCTCACGTTGAGGGACTTGACGAAGAGATCGCCTACAGTACTGGCGATTCCGTGGGGATTCGAGACGACGCACGAGATTCTCGTGGGGGGCTGGTAACCGCCCTTACGGCGCCTTCGGAAGTCTAGAATTTCGGGGCGAGGCCGGCCTGTTTGCACAGCTCATTGGCCACGATTCGATCAAACGAGCGATGTCTCTTAACCGGTATCGTTCTGGGGCCATTCGTATAGATGGAGTGCTTGCGGCCTTCGCGGAGAAGGTAGAACCCGTTTTCCTCCAGGTATCTCACGAGGTCTCTACGCTTGACGGACAAGCTATGCCTCTACAGGTACCTGCTCCAGGAGGTCTCCCCCGGGAGGGATTTCTTTGCCCTGCTGCCTGTATGCTTCTATCATCTCGTGCAGGGCATCCCTGAGCATAGCTCTGCACTCCTCGATGGTCTTCGCCTCGGTGATCACCTCGGGCCACTCGATCAGCTGTCCCATATAGCCGGAGCTTATCCTGGTGTATTTCGCGGTGAAGCTTGTCGCCATACTGCCTCCTCACAGGCTGTCATGCCAATTATAACAGCTTTCGACTGCTGCATGTGCTACAGTCGTGGTGCCCACTGTCACCCCTCAAGGACGAGGGAAGCACGAGTACGGGAGATGGGATGAGGTTGCGGGAGGGTACAAGACCCTCCCCTACAGTTTTGGCGGTTCCGCCGGGCGCTACGGCTCTGCTTCGATGGCCCGGCCGGTCTACTCCAGCGTGGGCAATTCCTTGCTCAGGTCGGCCAGAGATGCGATCCTCTGCTTGGTCTCCTCCAGTTGTCCCTTATGCTCCTGGAAGTATTTCGTCGCTTCCTCGTAGAAGTCCTTGATCCTGGGCACGAAGGACAGCTGTGAGAGTATCAGGGTGACGTCGACGAAGTGCTTCTCCCCCGGGAAATCGCCGCCGCGGATCAGGGCGTTGGGCGTCAG
>PWRA01000011.1 GCA_003556385.1 Dehalococcoidia bacterium
CGGCCCCTGGTCTGGTCAAAGTAGTCACTGAGATTCATCCTTCACTCCTTTCAAAACGTGTTCTTCGTTCATCTCCTGACTGCGCCGGAAACATCCACTCCGCGGCTGCGGGAGGACTATACAGGCATCTACATCAGAATACTGCGGCGCCAGGGCATGATCAAGATTATCAATCATACGATTCTCCTCGCGCTATTGTGCATGGCACGCTTAAGGCTGTCAAGAACCGGCGCCGATTTGACAGATCACAGACTGTGGACATAGAATGATTGAGGACGGGTTAAGAACAGCACTTCTGTGGCTGAGGTTGGGGCCGTTGGAACCGCCCCGGCCGCGGTGGATGTGCAAGGCGAGGTGTTTGAACTATGAATGCGCGAACAGAAAGAAATGGACGGAAACGACTGAGCGCCGCCAGGTTAGCGGCAGCCGGCGGGCTCCTATTAGCCCTGGCCCTGGTGCTGGGTGGCATCCTCCCGGCCTATACCGAGGGGTCTTATTTGCAGCCGCACCTCTTCGAGGGCCATGCCAGCACGCTGGAGCCGGCGGAGCCCGTCCCGCAAGGAGAACTGGTGCAGGCCTTTGTCGGCGGCGAGCTGAGAGCTGAGACGACAACGGATGCCGGGGGCCATTACTATTTCGCGGTGCCGGGCAAGACGGGCGAGCACGGGAGCGCCACGGTGACCTTCAAGGTGGCCGGCGTGGTGGCCGAGGAGACGGCGATATGGAGGGCGGGTGAGATATCGAAGCCCTTCGACCTGACAATCGAGGCGCTGCCGGTGTACGAGTTCGACCTCAGCATGGCGGTGTCTCCGGCCGGTGCGGGAACGGCGACCGATGTGAGCGCCGCGTCTCCTTACCTGGAAGGAGCCACAGTTAGTATAAAGGCCGAGGCCGCCACGGGCTATAAGTTCTCCCACTGGACCTCGGAGCCTGATGTGGACTTCGCCAACGCCAATGCCGCGCAGACCACCATCACCATGCCCGCCGAGAATGTGACCGTGACCGCCCACTTCCAGGAGGCGCCCGAGCCCGAGACCTACACCCTGACGCTGGCCGCGTCCCCGTTCATGGGCGGTACGGTGACCGATGTCACCGCTAGTCCTCCTTACGAGGCAGGCCAGGTTGTGACTATACAGGCCGCGGCTGCATCGGGCTACCAGTTTTCTCACTGGACGGCCGAAGAGGGCACCCTGGGTAATCCCAATGCCGCGACCACCGACTTCACCATGCCGGGGCTGAATGTAACCGTCACCGCCACGTTTCTTGTGGAGCCGGTAGGCCCGGGGTGCTTCATCGCCACCGCAGCCTACGGGACTCCGGCCGCTCAGGAGATAGGTGTTCTGCGGGATTTCCGGGACACGGTGCTACTGCCCAACAGGGTAGGCGCTGATTTTGTGTCGTTCTATTACAAAGCGAGTCCCCCCATAGCCGACTTCATCTCGCAACATGAAGCTCTGAGGGCGGCGGTGAGGATGGGGCTTAACCCCATTGTCGCCGCATTGAACTGGAGCTACAGCTTGTGGTCGGAGGACGGCTGATGGGGAGCGTGTTTGCCATCCCCCGACCTCCCGCCCCAGGGCGAGGATGAAACTCGCCCCTACGACGCGGAACACATCTATCGTAGGGGAGGGTATTGTGCCGTCCCGGAGTGGGTGATGGATCCCGGGGACACCACACCGATTTGGCTACCGCGGACCAGGCGTTGTGTCCGCCGAACGTTGCGGCGCTGGTAGCGCCTGCATGCAACGATTGTCCGGGCCGTGCGGCCCGGGCAACAGAAGCCAGGTTAGGTTAGTAGGCTACGGCCTTTTACAGGTGACCGACAGTTCTGACTCTTGTTCAGCTACGTCTATTCACATAACGAGTGCTGACTGGCCCCGCCGATTCTCGTAAGATATCTGTGGTATAGCACCGTGAGACTGACGCCGTTGGTTCGCTGCATCTCTGCTCTTTGCTTGTTCGGATTGGCGTGCATCAGAGCCGACCTTGACAATTCATACGGATGATGTAGCATAGGCTAATACAGCCTGGATAGCGGCGTGATATGAGAATAACGGCAGGCTTCATATTGATAGTCTGGGGTACCGGTGGTTTCGCCATCGGGATGTCCGATCTATTGCTTTGGGGGTCACACGTTACCCCATTGAAAGTGATCTTCCTGGCGATACTGCTTCTGGCTGTCGTGGGTGGCATAAGTGCGGCAAGAAAGGGTTCCTATTGGTGGGCTTTCTCAGGAGCCACAGGCCTGGTGCTTGCCGGCATTATCTCCGCTGTCTGGCAGTACGCCTGGTTTAAGCAACCTGTCATCGACCCTGCGATCTGGCTCGAAGTTGCTACCGCAGGGAGCATATGCGGCGTTACGGGCTTGCTGGCGCTCGTATTCGTGGTGAAGCGAAAGGCCGAATTCAGGTCGGACCCGGCTGGGGCCGGTCTCCGGGGTGATGCTGGTGAGAGAACAGGGCCAGAACAACGACCTGGGAGGACGAGGATGAGTAGGAAGAAGCTGGCAGGAATAATCATGGCTTGTGCCGTAGCTCTTACCTCGATAGTCCTGATTGCGGTCAATGTATGCTTTCCCAGGGACCTGGAAATACGGACGTGGCACGATTTGCACGCCATCAGGCGCAACTTAGGGGGCCACCACCGCCTGATGAACGACCTCGATGCCACCACTGCCGGTTATGAAAAGGTGGCAGGCCCGACAGCCAATGGAGGAAAGGGGTGGGAGCCGATTGGCAATCCTCTCGCCGCCCGATTCGAAGGCGAGGAACGCATTGTGGGGGCTCATCCGTTTGCCGGGAGTCTTGATGGCCAGGGTTATGAGATAAGGGACCTGTTCATCAACCGTCCCGACGAAAACTATGTCGGGCTCTTCCGTCATGTCGGTGATGAGGGCGTCATCAAAAATGTCGGGGTAGGTGACGCCACTGTGAATGGAGAGCACAGGGTTGGCGGACTGTCTGGGTTGAACAGCGGTAGTGTGAGCACAGCTTTCTTCAGCGGCAATGTGACCGGCAGCTGGCCTGTCGGTGGTCTGGTGGGGGAGAATCAGGGCGGCACTGTGAGCAGCTCCAATTACACCGGCAGCGTGGCCGGCGACAGGTTCGTTGGCGGCCTGGTGGGATTCAGTGGGAATTGGGGCACTGTGAGCAACTCCTATTACACCGGCAGCGTGACCGGCGATGGGTATGTTGGCGGCCTGGTGGGAGCTAACGGGGCAGGCACCGTGAGTAGTTGCCATGCCACAGGAAGCGTGGTCGGCGAGGGTACCGTTGGCGGTCTAGTGGGAGTCAACGCCGACACTGTAAGCAAGTCCTATTTCAGCGGCAATGTGACCGGCGATGGGCCGGTCGGGGGTCTGGTGGGCCACAATTTCCGCACTGTGAGCAACTCGTACTACGACTATGATGCGATTCTCATTAATGGAGAGAACATAATCACTATTGGAGCTTTGTCCGGGGCGGACTTTGAGCAATGGCTGGCCAACGATAGGTACCTGGATGTCAATGAGAGGCTCCGGCAAGACAATGGCTATTACCTAATAGATGACATAGAGGATTTGAAGCAGCTGCTCGCCTTCGGCCAGGAGGATTCTCTGAAATTCAGCTTGAACGCTGACCTTGATTTGGCTACTGAAGCGGGCCTCTACATTCCCTATCTGGCCGGCGAGTTTGATGGGAATGGCCACAGTATCTCCAACGTGAGCTTCAACTCTGATTGTATTTCCAATGTCGGACTATTCGGACATCTTGCCATTGGTGGAAAAGTCACTGAGCTGGGTGTCGAGAACGCAGACATAACAGGCTTTGGATCTGTTGGCGGTCTGCTGGGGTTGAATGAGGGTATGGTGAGCAGTTCGTATTCCAACGGTACTGTGACCGGCCATAAGTACGTAGGGGGTCTCGTGGGATACAGTCGGGGGACACTCAGCAACTCGTATTCCAGCGGCACCGTGACCGGCGATGAGTATGTCGGCGGCCTGGTGGGATACAACATAGGAACGGTGAGCAACTCGTATTCCACCGGGAGCGTGACTGGCAAGTGGAGTCCTGGTGGCCTGGTAGGTCAGGAGGAGGGTGGCACCGTGAACAACTCCTTCTGGGACGTGGAACCTGCCGGGATGGAAGACAGTGACGGCGGGACGGGCAGGACCACCGTGGAGATGAAGGACATCGCCACGTTCACAGACACGCAGACCGAGGGTCTTGATGAGCCTTGGGACATGATCGCAGTCGCTCCTGGCGCGCCCAATCCCGCCTACACCTGGAATATCGTTGACGGCCAGACCTATCCCTTCCTGAGCTGGGAGTCCGTTTCCTAGCAGAAGCAGAGCTATATAGGTCCGGGCAAGGCCGCAACATGCCCTGGGCCGGGAGGCTTATGAAGCTGAAGACCGGGCAACAATCTAGCGGACTGTGCCGTCTGACGCCATCGCCCCTTGAGAAGGCCCAAGATCTATTGGATGCCGGTGGGTGGTATAATAAGCACGGAGAAAGCCCCGGAACTGGTCCCCAGAGATGTACAGTCGAACCTGGTTCACGTATAAACAAGTCAGACTAAGACGAATGGCCCGTAGAAGTCCAATCCTGATAGCACTATGATCGGGGCGTTGACCACGGGCTAAGCTTGGCAGATATGGCCTGTGGGGATAGTCTATGAAGCGATCGATGATCGGCATTGCGCTCACCATGCTCCTGGCAGTCAGCACCGGAACAGGCTGTCAAGCCACTCAATATCAGCAGCTCATAGATAGCGTAGAGCCCCGTGGCGTTGAGGTAACAGGCGCGGAGATAATATGGTCCTTGCTGACACCAATCGGCGTGGTGCTTGACCTCAATGTTATCATCTGGAACGGCAGCGATTATGCGCTTGATATAGAGCAGGCCAGCTATACGATCTACGTCGGAGGAAGAGAGGTGGACGAGGACACCGTCTATGATATTCTCCTGCAGCCAACGGCTCTTACCTACATCCCCGTGTCAGTGCAGCTCTCCATTACAGACCTGGGTCAATGGGTCTGGGATTACCTCACGGAAGGTATTGAGATACGAGTTGCCGTGACCCTGCAAGTCCCGCTCAGGATCTGGGGATTTCGGATCGCATCAGTCCCGATACCGTTTGATGAGTCGACCCACTACAAGCTGGGTGAGCGATCAGCCTTTTCATGATCTCCTTGACCCTATCCTCTGTTCTTAACAAGTAATTAACAATTGCTCCGTATAATAGGACAATGAGTATTATAGGGCACGTGCGGGGTGTGAAGATGATAGTCAACTGCATGAGACACCGTTGCCTGGCAAGGGTGGGCATCTTCCTGGTTGTGGTAGCCGTGACCGCGGGGATTGCAGGCTGTAATCCGGACCCAGGTCCTATTGCGCCCATTACCGACCCCGGTCCCTCAATGGACCTGGAGATACGGACCTGGCACGACCTGGACGCTGTTAGTGAGAATCTGGCCGGCCATCACCGCCTGATGAACAGCCTCAATGCCACCACGCCAGGCTACGCAGAGCTGGCCGGCCCTACAGCGGATGATGGAAGGGGTTGGTATCCGATTGGAAGATGGGATCCTTATGACCATCACCTCTACCTGGCATTTAGCGGCACATTCGATGGTCAGGGATATGATATAGGAGACCTGTTCATCGAGGCCTGGGGACAACACGATGGGGCTTTTCCGTTATGTCTCTGAGGGAGCGGTCGTCAAGAACCTCGGCCTGGTTAATGCTACTGTGACTGGCGGGCATTATGTTGGCGGTCTGGTGGCACACCTGTCTGGCACTGTGAACAACTGCTATTCCTCTGGCAGTGTGACTGGCGCGTGGGCTGTCGGCGGTCTGGTGGGCGCGAATCACGGTGGTAACGTGAGCAAGTGCTATTCCACCAGCAGCGTGACCGGTGATCGTGACGAGGTTGGTGGTCTCGTGGGACGGAATCGTGAGGGCACCATTCACAACTCTTATGCGACCGGCAGCGTGACTGGCAATAGGTATGTTGGTGGCCTGGTAGGAGACGATGATGGGGGCACTATTAATGACTGCTATTTCAGCGGCAGCGTAACCGGGGCTTATGCCGTTGGCGGCCTGGTGGGAGGAGGTTACCATAGGGTCAGGAGTGCGTTCATCGTGAGCAACTCCTTCTGGGATGTGGAGGTTTCGGGGACAGAGGCGAGTGATGGCGGGACGGGCAAGACCACTGCAGAGATGATGAGTATCGCCACCTTCACAGATACCGCCACGGAGGGGTTGGGCGAGCCGTGGGACATCGTCGCGGTCGGCCCTGGCGAGACCGATCGCGAGTACACCTGGAACATCGTCGATGGCCAGACCTATGCCTTCCTGAGCTGGCAATCGGTCCCCTGATCTCTGATACATCCGGATATCAGATTGTCGGACCGAGACCGTGGTCTATTTCGTTTGGATTTTCGGGACACCATACAGATTGGGTCTACTGCCGACCAGGGGTTGTGTCCTCCTAACGCTGCGGCGCTGGTAGTGCCTGCATGCGACGATTGTCCAAGCTGTCAAAGGATAGCTGATCTCAAGCTCCTTTCGCTATATAGCCTATGGGATAATAGCCAATCACCCGGCCTAGGCGCCCAGGAGTTTCTCGACGATCATGCCGGACATGAACCCTGTTGTGGCTCCTTTTTCACTGGCAGAACACATATACTCAACCTGTGACTCTTGAAGAATCAAGAGTCTGGCATCACGTATTCGGACCTATCAGAATTGTTATAACTTTGTTACTTTTTCCTGACCATCGTTATGACTATTTCATGGGTACCCAGCTAGAATGACCGGAACAGGCAGAAGATCGAGTGGGCTTTTCGCTACGCAGCTAATGGGTAGGGCAAATACAGGGAGTCTAATATGCTTGAGTTTCTCTGGATCATAGCCGTTATCATTCTCGCTCTATGGCTACTCGGCCTGCTCTTCCGCTTCATTGTAGGCCCGCTCCTCTGGGTCTTACTTGTGATTGGAGTCATAGTGCTGATTGTCTGGTTGTTTGTGGGAAGAGCGGCATAACATGATTCAGGCGGGCATGATCTAAGGCCACCGTGCCGGCCTAGGCGCCCAGGAGCTTTTCGACAACCATGCCCAGCATGAACCCAAGAGTGGCGCCCGTTGCGGGAGCCCAGTGGTTCTCGAGCTTCGCCATCGGGGCTATGTCTTGAAAGACCAAATAGAGTAAGGCGCCGGCTGCGAACACCAGCATACCCGCAACCAGTTCTGGCTGCCCGGCCAGAAACACATGGCCGGCTACAGCACCCCCCACACCTAACAGGCTGAAGGGAATGAGAACCAGTGTAGCCTTGCCGGGTGAGAACCCGCTACGAAGCAAGTCGCCAAAGGACTCGAAGGATTCAGGCAGATTCTGCATCCCTATGAACAGCGCAAGCTTGAGACCAGTCTGCCTATCAACTGAGAAGATCGCACCCAGCGCTATAGCTTCAGGAATGAAATCCACCAGCATAGCCATGAGCTCCGCTGTCTTCCCGCCACGGCGTGTCAAGAACCTGTCCAGGAACAGGGCACAAACGGCTCCGAGGAGAAACGCGAATATAAGGACCGGCAGAGACAGCGTTTCTATGCCTTTGGGGGCTAACACGAAGGCAACTGCAGCGACCAGCACCCCGCCCCCGAAGGCAATGACAGCGTGGGATATTTCGCTGCCGAGTTCACCGGCGGGTAGTACTCTTAGTCTGGCCAGGAACACACCCAGAATTACGGTTGCGCCTGAGGCAAACGAATAGAGAACCACCTCTGCTATGTCCGGCATAGTTACCAGTATACCATGGCCCGCTGCTCGCCCTTAGCTAAGAAGCAGTACCTAACAACCATCGGGCGGTCTGTGCA
>PWRA01000142.1 GCA_003556385.1 Dehalococcoidia bacterium
ACCAGGTCTTCCCTGAGCATAGGCCACGATTCAACGATGCCGTATCTGGTCTCTGACATTTTGCCTCCCTCCGGGATTGTCATTCTCTGCTATTCTAGATTATCCATGGGCAATGCACAATGGATCACTGGCTCAAATAGAGGAGCACGACGGCCAGCCCTCGTTACCTGACCACGGTGCCGATCCTATGTCTGGTATAACGTGCCGGAATCGGATACAATTTCACCGGCATGAGACTTAAGACCTACATGTCGCAGAAGGGCGCCCTACCCCGGGGGTTCGCCCGGGAAGCACGGGCGATTGTCGGGGATGAGCACTTCTCCGACCGGGAAGGCGACCTCATCTCCTACAGCCTGGACTACTGGCTGTACGGCGTGTTCCGTTCTCAGTACGGCGACCTGCCGGCGCTCCCTTCGGCCGTCGTTTCCCCGGCGTCGATCGCCGAGGTACAGGACGTAGTGCGGTGCGCGGGTAAGTACGCAGTACCTATCACGCCCTTCGGCGGCGGCTCAGGCGTGCTGGGCGGGGCGGTCCCGCTCAACGGAAGCATAGTGCTGAACCTCCAGAGGATGAACAGTTTCCTGGATCTGGACGAGGTCTCGCTGGTGGCTGAGTCTGAAGCGGGCATAATGGGCGGCAACCTGGAGCTTGAACTGAACCACCGGGGGTACTCAGCAGGCAACATACCGCAATCTCTTTACTGTTCCACCCTGGGGGGCTGGATTGCCGCGCGGGCGGCCGGCCAGTTCTCAACCAAATACGGCAAGATTGAGGACATGGTGCTCGGTATGGAGGTGGTCTTGCCCGACGGCGACCTGCTCAACATCAAACCTGTTCCGAGAAGGTCGGTCGGGCCCTCGCTCAAGGACATATTCGTTGGTGGCGAGGGAACGCTGGGTATTGTGACGAGAGCAACTCTTTCAGTTCACCCCCTGCCGGAGCTGACCCTCAAACAATCGTTCGTCCTCCCCTCGATTGAGGTAGCCGTCGACGTCGTGCGCCAGATCCTGAGGGCCGAAGCCAGACCGGCGGTGGTCAGGATTTTCGATGAAGCAGAAAGCGAGAGGTATTTCCCGAAGATAGGGAGAAAGGTGACGGTGATCTTCATATCCGAAGGCGACACCGGCTACACCCGACTGGATAGCAGGGTGATCAAGCGAATTTGCCGGGAAAACGGAGGAGAATCCGGCGGCACAGAGCCGGCCAACATCTGGCTGCGCAAACGCTTCGATATCGGCCTGGGGCCGTTCCTCATGCAACACGGCGGTGTGGTCGACACCATAGAGGTATCGGCCCTGTTCAGGGACGCCGCAAAGCTATACCGGGACATGGTCTCCGCCATGAAGGCAGTCGAGGGCGTGCTGGAGGTCTCCGGGCACTACTCCCACTTCTATCGAGAAGGCGCCTGCCTGTATATCACCTTCGCGGGCTTCCCCGAAGACCCGATGAAATACTACCGGGATACCTGGGACGCCGCCATGCAGGCCACGATCAATAACAACGGATCGATAAGCCATCACCATGGCGTCGGCTTCTGGAGGATACGATATATGGAGCAGGAACTGGGCGCCGGCGGGGTTAAGGTGTTGAGATCGATAAAGAATGCCCTCGATCCCAGAGGCCTGCTAAACAGGGGAAAACTCATCGATGACGGCAAGTAGCAGAGATCGCGACCAGCTTGCCCGGTGCGCCATGTGCGCCGATATGTGCAAGTACAGTTGCCCCACCTATCTGGCCAGCGGAAGAGAGACCCTGAGCCCTCAGAAGATGGCAAGGCTCATACTATACGACGAGAAAGGATTCCTGGAGGAAGAGGAAGGCTTTCTCGACCTCATGTTCCAGAGCGCAATGTGCGGGGCGTGCAGCAGGCACTGTATCTACGACGATTACGACCTCAGAGAGTTCATGCACGAGGCAAGGGTCAAAGCCTTCAATAAGGGTATCATCCCCGAAGATGTCAGGCAGAGGCTGGAAACGTTCCGCAAGTTCGGCAATCCCCACGGGGAACGGGAGGTCAAGGATCACGGAGCCGGCGAGCTGGGCTATTTCATTGCTTGCTCGTCCTACAAAGACGAAGCCCTGCTCGACGCGACCGAGCGAGTGCTTTCACAATCCGGGCTCGAAATCAGGCGGTTTGGAGGAGGAGAGATCTGCTGCGGCGCCCCTCTGTACTATGCCGGGGACATGGAAGGGTTCCGACGGGTAGCAGCCAGCATGAAAGGCGAGATCGAGACGAGGGGATTGCGCAGGCTCATAATCGACTGCCCCACCTGCCTCAAGATGATGACCGGGATATATCCGGAGGTAGAGCAAGGCCTTGACGTGGAACTCCTGCATACAACGCAGTTTTTGGCGGACATCCTGAAACAGGGGGCCCTGCGCTTCGCGCCGGGCGGCGGGCCCGTCACGTTCCACGATCCCTGCATACTGGCATTCGACCTGGGGATAACGGGTCCGCCCAGGGAGATCATCACAACCCTTGGTTACGATGTCAGGGAGCCGGTCTACTCGAGCGAGCATACCCATTGCTGCGGCGCGGCCTACGGCGCAAAGATCGGAGACCATCGCCTCAAGGATGCCGTCACCTCTATGCGGACAGGGGAACTGCTTGAGACGGGGGCAGACACCTTTGTGACCGGATGCCCCACCTGCAAATCAGCGCTTACAGGCATCAACATGAAGTACATCACCGAAATGGTTGCGGAGCGGATCAGTGCGCGGCGATAGAGCCCTGGCACGCGAGATACAGGGGGAGATAGAGAAGGCGATCGGTGAACAGCCCGCCGTCTCCGTGAGAGATGGCATAGCCAGGCTACGAGGACGATTCCCCTCACACCAGGCTGCTGTGGACGCAGGACTCCTTGCCGCCGGCTTCGACAGGATCAGGCAGGTGGTAAACGACCTGTCCTTTCCGGGAAAGATGCGCTTCAGAACTCCCCGCAAGGTCTCGGACGAACTCACAGGCTGCGAGTTTGACGTAGTAGTCGTGGGCGGTGGCGTCATCGGCCTTGCCGTGGCGAGGGAGCTCTCGCGATTCGACCTGAGCATCGCCTTGTTCGAACGTCACAACGACCTGGGGATGGACCAGACTCTTCATAGTTGCGCGATGGTACACCCTGCGATTCAGGCCGACTACGGCACGCTCAGATGGGAGATGAATCACAAAGGCAATGCCATGTGGGGCGACACGGCAAGCGAACTCGATGTCGATTTCGAGCGCATAGGCACACTGATTGTTGCGGAGAACCCCGAAGAGGAAGCATTGCTCCCGTACGTGCTGAACGAAGCCGTGAAACACAACGACCCCGAGCCGGAGTTGCTGGACAGAGATGGCCTGGACAGGGTTGAGCCGGGCCTTGCCTCCCACGTCAGCAAGGGGGTGCTCATCTGGAACACAGGCATTATATCCGTGTTCGAGTTGGTCATCGCGTACGCGGAGAACGCGTTGTCGAACGGCGTGAGTATATTCCTGGATACGGCCGTCACTGGAGTTCACACCGAGGACTCCGCCATCAGAGCAATAGACACCACCAGAGGCACCGTTAAGGCCCGAATACTGATAAACGCCGCGGGGCTGTATGCAGACCGGATAGCGCAGTACGCCGGCGACAGATTCTTCACTCTCCATCCCCGAAAGGGCGAGACGATCATCTTCGACAAGTCCTACCAGCCTGTGCGCACTGTCTTCGCTCCAGTCAGTCTGGCCACTGAAGCACAGGATAGTAAGTACACCAAAGGCGGAGGCATCATCCCTACCACGGACGGCAATCTTCAGTTCGGGCCGACGGCCATCGAGGTATGTGACAGAGAAGACGTGTCGACGACCGCCGAGGGGTGCGAGGGCCTGTTCGAGAAGTTTGCGCCGCTGCTGCAGCGACTGAAGCCCGACTACGAGAAGCCGGATAAAGGCAAGGTAATCACCCAGTTCGCCGGCTGTCGGGCAGCCACCTACAAGGAAGACTTCATTATCGAGCCCTCCAGAAAGGTGCGAGGCCTCATTCATGCCGCCGGGATCCAGTCGCCCGGCCTGGCCTCGACGCCGGCCATCGTTGAGAGACTCAGGGAAATCGTAGAAGAGGACTGGCGTCCGGCCACCGATGGAGCATTCAACCCCGCGAGGAGAAGAAAGGTCCGCTTCTCGGAGCTCGACCTGAAGACAAAGGACAGGTTCATTTGGGATGATCACCTGTACGGGCACATGGTGTGCCGCTGCGAGGACGTGAGCGAGGCCGAGGTCATACGGGCTCTACACGGCCCGGTTGCTGCCAGAAGCCTTGACGGCGTGAAGCGAAGGACGAGGGCCGGGCAGGGTAGATGCCAGGGCGGATTCTGCATGCCCAGAATCGTGGACATAATCAGCAGGGAGATGGGAATCGGGAAAGAGCAGGTGCTTAAGAGCGAGGGGAAATCCTACGTCCTGAGCGGAAGGACGAAATAGGCGGGATAATGAAGCACTTCATCGTCATCGACGCCGGCACACAGAACATCAAGGCGCTTGTGTTCGACGAGAACGGTAACGAGATCCATGGCGAGTCAGCACCCGTGAACCCCTACTTCTCTCTCCAGCCCGACTTCTCCGAGTTCGATGCCCGGGCCTTTCTCCAGATAACCCAGGATGTAACCCGGAGTGCGGTGCGTAACTCCGGGGTGCCCGAGTCCGATCTGGCCGCACTGGCCATCACCTCTCACAGAAGCACCATCGTGCCGGTTGACGAGGACGGTAGTCCGATTCGCCCTGCGATCACCTGGCTGGACGAGCGCAAGACCGAGGGACTCAAACTGCCCGGCGGTCCGGCGACCGCCCTCGCCTTCAAGGTCGCTCGAATGGAAGAGAGGCTGAAAGAATACCAGCGAAGGTCGAAGTTCAACTGGCTCAAGAGGCATGAGCCCGAGAACTATGCCCGCACGTTCCGATTTCTGACGGTCTCGTCACATATCTTCCACTCCCTGACCGGGGAGTTCAAAGACTGTTCCTCGATGATCGTGGGGCTATTCCCCATCGATCTGAAGCGCCTCCAATGGCATCCGTGGAAGGTGGTCTACGAGATCTTCGGCGTGGAGAGGGAGAGGCTCCCTGAACTGGTCTCCCCTGTGGATATCGCAGGCACGGTCTCGGACGAAGGCGCGCACCGGTTCGGTGTCCCGCGGGGCCTTCCCGTGATCATAGGCGCCGGGGACAAGCAGTCGGAGCTGCTCGGAGCCGGAGTGACCGCCGGCGGTATCGCGACGATCAGCTACGGAACCGCGGCAGTTATCGAACTACTGTCCGGCAAGTACGTAACACATCCCAAAATGGACTTCTTCACCTGGGGAGCGGCTATGCCCGCGCACTGGGCACTCGAAGGTTTCGTGGGTCGAGGGTACTGGATGGTCTCCTGGTTCAGGTCCGAGTTCGGGAAGCGCGAGGAGGATGAGGCCCTGAGACTGGGGATAGAGCCGGAGGCGGTGCTGGACAGGCAGACGGGCGATATACCGCCCGGTTCAATGGGGCTGATGCTGCAGCCTTACTGGCACCCGCGCGAAAACGACCACCTATCGAAGGGCGCTATCATCGGCTTCTCCGGCGAACACACCCGAAAGCATGTCTACAGGGCCATCATAGAGGGCATAGGCTACGAGTTGCGCAGACTGGGTGAGCTGATTGCCAGGCACTCGGGCAGCGCCATAACTGAGCTGAGGATCGGCGGCGGCGGCTCAAGGAGCGACGAGATCATGCAGATCACGGCAGACATCTTCGGCCTGCCGGCCATGCGGATGCACACCAGCAACCTTTCGGCCCTGGGAGCGGCCATCGATGCTGCTGTGGCATTGGGAATACACAAAGGCTTTCCGCAGGCGGTGGAACGGATGGTCAGGGTACAGAGCGCCTTCCAGCCGGCACATGCGAACGCCGCTGTCTATGACCGGCTATTCCGTGAGGTCTACATCAAAATGTATGACGCACTCTCCCCGCTTCACCGGACGATCGCCGATATAACGAACTACCCCAGGCTGAGATAGCGGCTGTACGGTCTTCGCCATGACAATGGAAGTCGATGTAGCAGTCATCGGGAGCGGCCCCGCGGGCCTGACTGCCGCGATTCATGCCCGCGGGAGCGGCGCCCGCAGCGTGGTGCTCCTCGAAAGGGAAGAGGAACTGGGAGGAATCCTCAAGCAATGCATCCACAACGGCTTCGGGCTGGAGCAGTTCAAGCAGGACTATACCGGCCCCGAATATGCCGAGCGCCTCATCCAGGACCTGGAGGAGACGGATGTGCAATGCTTCCTGAATACCCTTGTGACCGACCTCTCACCGGACAGGGTTATAACGGCGCTGAGTCCCGAGCACGGTGCGATCGAGATCAGTGCCGGGAGCATAGTGCTCGGCATGGGGTGCCGCGAGCGGGCCAGGGGCAGTATCGGCATCCCGGGCACGCGCCCAGCAGGCATATTCACGGCCGGAGTAGCACAAAGGTTCGTCAACATCGATGGCTACCTTCCCGGCAGGCGGATCGTGATCCTGGGTTCCGGAGACATCGGCCTCATGATGGCCAGAAGGCTTACGCTGGAGGGAGCCAGGGTCATCGGGGTCTATGAGATCATGGGCTACCCGAGCGGTCTGAAGAGAAACATCGTACAGTGCCTTGACGACTTCGATATACCTCTCCATCTGTCCCACACCGCCACCGGGATAACGGGCAAAGAGCGCGTGGAAGGCGTTACCATCTCGAAGGTCGACTCTGATTTGCGGGCGGTGAAGGGCACTGAGCAGCTGATTACATGCGACACACTGCTGTTGTCTGTGGGACTCATCCCTGAGAATGAGCTGTCCCAGCAGGCCGGCGTAGAGATCAGCGCGGCTACCAAAGGCCCGGTCAGCACGGAGACTATGGCTACGTCGGTGCCGGGCGTATACACCTGCGGGAATGTCGCCACGGTGTTCGACATAGTCGATCATGTGGCGCAGACCGGCGCCACCGCCGGCGCCTCGGCCGCGCGGTATGTCGGGGGCAGGCTGAACGGAGACGTGCCACACGTGGACATTGTGCCGGGAGAAAACGTCAGGCTGCTTTTCCCCCACCGCTACTCCTTTCAGGGCGACCTGTTGCTGTTTATCCGCGCCGCCGAGCCCGTCGAAAAACCTGTTACCGTAGAAGTGTCCCCGCCGGGCTCGAGAATCACCAGGCCCTACGCCAGACCGAACGAGATGCTGAGAGTGAGGATTCCCGGGGCCAAACTCGCCGAAGTTAGGCACCCACTCAAGGTTAGCATAAGAGAGAAGTAGCATGACGGTGCAGAAGAGCCACTTTGTGTGTGTGGTATGCCCTATCGGATGTGAGATCGATGTCGTCCACGAAGACAGCGAGATCCTCTCTATGGAAGGCCAGAAGTGCGACAAATCGGAAGAATACGTCCGCCAGGAACTACTTGAGCCGATGCGCATACTGACCACGACCGTACGAATCCGGGGAGCGCGCTGGCCCGTCATACCCGTGCGCACGGATGGGCCGGTCCCCAAGCGCCTGTTCCCCCGCCTAATGCGGCAACTCAAGCGCATCGAGTTACAGGCTCCGGTCGACATGCTGGACGTGGTGGTGAGCGATATCGCCGGCACGGACGCGAATATCGTGGCCACCAGAAGCATGCCGCAGGAGCGATAACGTAGTCCTTTCCAGTCCACTGGCCCCAGATTTGCTTCAACCGGCGCCCATGCTAGAATAGTGGTATAGCGAGGGTATGATGAGCAAGTGGCAGGTACTGATCCTCGGGTTCACCCTGGTGATCCTGGTTGGCCTGCTTGCCGGCGGACTCCAGGCACTCGAGTTCCGGGGAGGGCAGCT
>PWRA01000164.1 GCA_003556385.1 Dehalococcoidia bacterium
GTGTTGTTTGACAAACGGGCCATTCATTGCTATATTGCATTGGTTTTGTGAACTCTCAACCAACAGATCGGAGGTACCCCACATGGTCATCATAGGTGAAAACATTCACGTCATAGCGCAGGCCATCTCGACCGCCTTGCGAGACAGAGATGCCAAGGTGATCCAGGACCTGGCCAGGGCACAGGCTGAGGCAGGGGCTCACTACATCGACCTCAACGTCGGCCCCATGAAGAAGGAACCGGAAGAGAACATGCAGTGGCTGGTGGATGTGACCCAGGACGCAGTCGACGTGCCCCTATGTATAGACACAATGAACCCGGTCGCGATGGAAGCAGGTCTAAAAGCCTGCCGCAAGAGACCTTTGCTCAACTCGGCCTCGGGCAAGAGCGACTCCAAAGAGCAAATGCTGCCCCTGGCAAAGAAGTACGACTGCGATGTCGTGATCTCCGTTATGACCGACAAAGGCATGCCCCCCGATGTCGACTCCAAGATCGAGAGTATCATGGACACGGTTGCTTATGCCAATGACATGGGGATTCCCAACCAGGATATCTGGGTCGACCCGATACTGCTTCCCGTGAGCACTGCCGGGGAGGGGCAGAGGTTCGCCGTCGTATGTCTCGAGTTTATGAACATACTGGATGATGTCCTGCCGGAGATAAAGTCGACCGTGGGCCTCAGCAATGTGTCGAACGGAGTGCCCGCTGAACTCAGGCCGCATCTTAACCGCACCTACCTCGTCATGCTTGAGAGGAACGGCCTCTATTCGGCCATAGCCGACCCGCTGGACAAGGAGCTTATGGGCCTGATCGGTGGAGAGATGCCCGGGGTAGTGGAGCTGATCCACAAAGTGATGGACGGGGAGGACATCGACGTGTCCGGGCTTGCACAGAAGGAATCTGAGTACGTCAAGACAGCCAGGGTACTCATGGGCGAGACCCTGTACTCCGACGCCTGGCTGGAAAGCTAAGGAGGGTTAGAGAATGGAATACAAAGCGCCGGTCGAAGCGTATGCCGGGGTGGTTAGAGAGGTAACCATTGGCACAGGGAGAAAGAGCCTGAAGATAGGGGGGGAGAATATTCTTCCCCTTCATTTCTTTGACGAGGGCTCAAACCCCAATCCGGCCAGGTTTGCCCTGGAGATTATCGACATGCAGCCGCCGGATTGGCCGAAGCACGCGGTTGAGCCGTTCCAAGATGTGATCTCCGACCCGGTCAAGTGGGCACGGAGGTGCCAGGACTTCACTGTAGATGCCGTTTCGATCTACCTGATGAGCACCGACCCGGCAGTCAAGGATGCTCCTGCCGACAAGGCTGCGGCCTTGACCAGGGAGATAGCGGAGGGCATAGATGTGCCGCTGATTGTGTACGGCTCGGGAGATGAGGTCAAAGACGCAGAGGTTCTTCCCAGGGTGGCCGAGGTGTGCGAGGGTATGAACCTCCTCATCGGCCCGGTACTCAAGGAGAACTACGAGGCGGTGGGCAAGGCGATAATGGACCACGGCCATACCGCCATCGCCCAGAGTCCTCTTGATATCAACCTGCTCAAAGAGCTCAACGTGAAACTGGGCAAGTTCTTCCCACCCGAGAGAATCGTCATCGATCCCCTGTCCTCGGCGCTGGGCTACGGCATGGAGTACAGTTTCTCCCTGATAGAGAGAGTGAAGCAGATCGGCATAATAACCAAGGACAGCATGACCATGATGCCCATAATCGCCAATCTGGGCGGCGAATGCTGGAAAGCAAAACAGGCCAAGGAGAACAAGGAGCAGGGATTGCTCTGGGAAGGAATGACAGCCCTATCGCTCTTGCTGGCCGGCGCCAATCTCCTTGTCCTGAGGCATCCGGAAAGCCTGAGCCTAACGAAAGAAACACTGGAGGTAAAGTAACATGGCGGTAGCGGAAACCAAGAAGCTATCCAAGAAACTGGAAGAACTATCAAAACTGATCAGGGCCGAGATCCCGTGGGAGCCGGTAGGCCCCACACCGATGCCCGACATCCCGGACATCAGAAGCTGGGACATGCGGCTGCTGAAAACATATCAGCCGTTCTATGCTCCCTTCTGCGACCTGTGTTGTCTATGCACTTACGGCAAGTGCGATCTTACTGCGGGCAAGAGAGGAGCCTGCGGCATCGACATCGCCACGCAGCAGGCCAGGGTAGTACTCCTCGCGTGCCTGATGGGATGCTCTGCCCATGCCGCCCACGGGGCGCATATCCTGGAGCATCTGATCGAGAAGCACGGCCGGGACAAGAAGATAGACCTGGGCGAATCGATAACCATCGAGGCGCCTCACATCAGGACCGTACTGGGGCTGAAGCCGGAGACGCTGGGCGATCTCCAGATAGCCCTAGAGTACGTCTTCAAGGAGGTGGGGCATCTTCTCGACTCCTGCCACACAGGGCAGGAGGGAAGCGCGCTGGACTACGAATCCAAGGCGCTGCATGCCGGCATGCTGGACCACGTCGGCATGGAGGCCGGCGACATCGCGCAGATCGTGGGCTTCAATTACCCCACTTCGGTGGCCGACACCCCGCTGGTCGACATGGGCTGGGGAGCGATTGACAAGAGCAAACCGACGATCCTGGTGTCAGGACATAACCCAGCTACCTCCACAGAGGTTATCGACTACCTGCGAGAACACAGCCTGGAAGACCAGGTTGAGATAGCCGGCGTCTGCTGTACCGCCCTGGAGACCACACGCTATTCAGATAGAGCCAAGATCGTGGGGCCCCTCTCACGGCAGCTGTTCTTCTTGAGAGCGGGCATCGCCGACGTGATCATGACTGATGAGCAGTGCATCAGAACAGACACTCCGCAGGAAGCAAGCAAGGTCGGCGCTGCGGTGGTCGCATGTCTGGACAAGGCCATGTACGGACTCGAGGATGCCACCGACATGGAGGCAGACGAGATAGTACGGCGGATGGTGGGCAACGGGGAGCATTTCGCTATCCTCGATTCGGCGAAGGCAGCCGAGGTCGCAGTAAAGGTCGCCATGGAGATTGCTCCCAAGCGGAGGAAGGAGTGGCTGGCCGAGGAAGAGGCGATCGAGTTGGCCAAGAAATGCAACGATTGCGCCATGTGCGAGCAGGTATGCCCGAACCTGTGCTCCATCGGTGCCGGTATCACACAGCTCGCCAAGGGCGAGTTCGAGCCGTTGAGGGTGCTGTTCAACGAATGTATCGGCTGCGGCAAATGCGAAGAGGAATGCCCGCGGCATGTTCCCATATTCAGGTTGATGCAGGTGGCGGCAGGCAACGAAACGTGGAAGGCCAGAGCCGGCCGCGGTCCGATCATGGATACCGAGATACGAACCGTCGGAGCGCCCATCACCCTGGGGACCATACCCGGGGTGATCGCGATCGTGGGCTGCTCCAACTTCCCCGACGTAGATGATGTAGCGGACATGGTGGAGGAGTTCGCCAAGCGGAAGTACATAGTGGTCCTTTCGGGTTGCTCGGCCATGGTTGCCGGGATGAAGAAGGACGCCGATGGAAAGACGGTCTACGAGAAGTATCCCCCGGACTTCGAGGGCGGAGGGGTGGTGAATGTCGGATCCTGTGTCGCCAACAGCCACATCACCGGCGCGGCGATAAAGATAGCGAACATCTTCGCAGCCCTTCCGCTGAGGGGCAACTATGAGGTGATGGCCGACTACGTGCTCAATCGCGTAGGCGCCGTGGGTGTAGCCTGGGGAGCATACTCCCAGAAGGCCGCCTCCATCGCCACGGGGTGCAACAGACTCGGAATCCCCGTGGTCCTGGGCCCGCACTCTGCCAAGTACAGGCGGCTATACCTCTCCCGAAAGGAAGAGGATGACTGGCAGGTCATGGATGCGAGGAAGAAGGAGCTCGTGGAGACAGGAGAGCCTTCACCGGAGCACCTGGCATACGTGTGTGAGACAAAGGAGAAGGCCATGCCCATGATCGCCAAACTGTGTATAAGGAAGAACGATACGCCGCAGGGCAGGGCCATCAAGCTGAACCACTACATATCCCTATACAAGAAGTACATGGGAGGCGGACTCCCCGAAGATCTGCACCTCTTTGTACGAAGGGATGCCGACATACCCCTGGTCTACAAGAAGGAAGTACGGGCGCATCTACAGGAGATCGGCTGGCAGCCCAGGGAACCCGTCGGGCTTCCTACCTATATCGGCACCTACCCCAGCAAGGTCTCCATCGATGCTGTTATCCACTAAAAGGGTTAGAAGGAGGAAAAATGAGTGCAGTACTGCCACGACATAGAGTGAACGTGCTGACGGGCATCAAGTCTGCCAGGCTGGTGGAGGATGCCGCGGAGTGCGCCAATTACATTCAGAAGGCCAAGAGGCCCCTGCTCGTGATCGGCCCCCTACTGCTACAGTCCCAGGCCGACGGCAAACTACTCCTGGAGTATGCTCTGGACCTGGCGAAGGCGGGAGGCATCCCCATATGTGCGACAGCCCAGACCCGAGGGAAGATGGTTGAGCTGGGGGTGCAGCCGGACTGCGTCTACGATGCCGTCGAGATAGTGAACGCCCTCAAAGACCCCGACTGGAAGGGAGTGAGGAAGGAGGGGAACCACGATCTGGTCATGTTCTTCGGCATAAGGTCCGACCTGGGCAGCCAGGGCCTGTCCACCCTCAAGCACTTCGCACCGCACCTGAAGACCATGACCCTGTGCAAGCATTACTTCCCCCATGCCAGTTACTCCCTCACCAATTTCAAGAAGGACGCCAAGTGGCAGGAGTTCTTAGAGAGCCTGATCGCTGAGTTACAGAAAGGAGGATAAGAGACAGCAAATGGAAGGCGAATTTCACGTAGATATAGGACCTCAGTACGAAGGCGAGGTCATACGCAAAGAAAACCTTTTCATGGAGTTCGGAGGTCCCAAAGCAGCGCATAAGTTCGAGCTGGCAACAGTGAAGAACGCTGACGAAATCGAGAATGAGAAGGTCGAGATCATCGGACCCGACATAGGTGATCTGCAGCCTTACGATCCAGAAAAGGGCGGCGGTAGCTATCCGATTGCCGTCCTGGTAGACGTTGCCGGAGGTGAACTGGACAAGGACGCCGAGGCAATCATCGAGCGCAGACTTCATATGTTCACCAACATGATCGAGGGCTGGTATCATATGAACCAGAGGCAGGATGTGTGGATGAGGATAAGCAAGGAATGCTATGACAAGGGCTTCACGTCCCTTCGTGAGCTGGGTGAGATCTATATCCTGCTCTATACCTCAGAGATGCCGATCATCGAGAGCATCCAGGTCACCATTATCACTGATCCCGAGAAGGTGAAGGAACTCCTTCCCCACGCCCTGGAAGTCTATAATGCCAGGGATGAGCGGGCACGGACCCTGAACGATGAGGATGTGGACACCTTCTACGGCTGCGTTCTATGTCAGAGCTTCGCGCCCACTCATATCTCCATCATAACCCCGAACAGGATCGCCAACTGCGGCGCCATAAACTGGTTCGACGGCAGAGCTGCGGCCAAGATCGACCCCGAAGGCCCCATATTTGCCATATCCAAGGGCGATGTCATAGACGCCGTGAAGGGCGAATACTCTGGAGCGAACGCCATTGAAGCTGAGAAGTCTCTCGGAAACTACGATAGAGTATATCTCTACAGCGCCTTCGAGCACCCGCATACTTCATGTGGCTGTTTCGAAGCGATCGTATACTACATTCCCGAGGTAGACGCATTCGGAGTGGTGCACAGGGAATATAAGGGCGAAACAGTAGTCGGAGAAACCTTCTCCCACATGGCCGGAGAAACGTCCGGCGGGAAACAGATAGAAGGAAGACTGGGCACCGGGTTAGAGCAGCTAAGGTCGCCCAAGTTCATCCAGGCGGATGGCGGCCTGGCCAGGATAGTCTGGCTACCCAAGGAACTGAAGGAGAGGTTCAAAGACGTCCTGGAGGCGAAGGGCCTCTACGACAAGGTAGCCACAGAGGAGGATGCCAAGAACGTGGATGAGTTGCTGGAGTTCCTGGAGAAGTGCGGGCATCCCTGGCTACAGGGAGAGGTAGAGCTTCCAGCGTAGATTTGAGTAGAGAGCACCAGGGAGTCGGTATCCGGCGTCAACAGCCGAAACCGGATCCGGTAGCCGACGACTGATAGCTGATTAAAGGAGGTTTGCCATGCCAGTTGCAGGTTCTGAGATTGTGAAGATGCTCCCGGGGAAGAAACCGTGCAAAGACTGCGGCTACCCCACCTGCTTTGCCTTCGCCATGAAGCTGGCTTCCGGCGGAGCCACTGTGGACAAGTGCCCTTACCTATCCGACGAGGTCAAGGCCAAGCTCCTGGACCTTCTGGCGCCGCCGATCAGGCTCGTCACCATAGGCTCGGGGGACAACGCCGTCAAGATCGGCAACGAGGAGGTGATCTACCGGCATGAGAAGACATTCGTCCATTCGCCGGCCATTACCCTCCTCATCTCGGACAAGGAGGACGACGCCGGGGTCGAGGGGAAGATACAGAAGATCAAGGAACTTGAGTTCCCCTGGGTCGGCGTGAACCTGAAGCCGGACCTGCTGGCGCTTCATTTCGAATCGGGCGATAAGGACAGATTTATGGCCCTGGTCAAGAAGGTTCACGAGGCAACAGACGTGGGCCTGGTCTTGATCTCGGAAGACATGGACGCCCTCTTCGCTGCCCGGGATATCTGCGCAGACCGGCAGCCGCTGGTGTACCCTATAACAAAGGAGAGCATTGAGGCGGCGATTCCCAGGATCAAGGCCAATCCTACCCCGGTCGGCCTCCGCGCGGAGGGCGTCGACGCGCTTGTCCCGTTGACTACGAGACTGAAAGACGAGGGTATAGAGGACCTGGTCCTGGACCCGGGCTCCAAGCACCTGCTGGACGCGATAAGGGACCAGACTTTTATCAGGCGGGCGGCGCTGAAACAGGGCTTCCGGCCGCTTGGCTATCCGACCATCGCCTTTCCGTGCTTCCTTGCTAAGGACTCGCTGAAGGAGATGATGGCAGGCTCGGTATTCATCAACAAGTGGGCCAGCGTCATCGTCTTCTCCGATTTCGACGGGCACTCCCTTCTGCCTATCCTGGTGCAACGGCTCAACATCTATACCGACCCCCGTTTCCCGATGGCGGTAGAGGAGAAGTACTACGAAGTGGGCGCGCCTGATGAGTCATCGCCCGTCCTTGTCACCACCAACTGGGCTCTGACGTACTTCCTCGTCTCATCGGCGGTCGAGGCCACCAAGGTCCCGGCCTACATCTGTGTCAAGGACGCCGAAGGCCTCGGCGTGCTCACGGCGTGGGCGGCGGGCAAATTCAGCGGCGATATGGTGGGCACCTTCGTCAAGAAGAGCGGCATTGAGGACAGGGTGAAACACAGAAAGATAATCATCCCGGGTAAGGTGGCCAGGATCAAGGGTGAGCTTGAAGACGCGCTCAATCTGGAATGGGAGGTCATAATCGGGCCCCGTGAGACTACCGGGATAGCCGCCTTCCTGCCCGCGCATGCCAAAGAACTCAAGGGAAAATCCTGAGCCTCTACGGAGGAATGGTTACGGAGAAGCAGGCCAGTCAGGCTGTAGCCGAGATTCTACGCTCGCATAAGAAGGAAAGGGGGAATCTCATCCCCCTGTTGCAGGAAGTCCAGACGAGGCTGGGATATCTGCCCAGGAAAGCCATGCAGCAGATTGCCGGCTTCCTGGAGATGCCGGAGGTCGAGGTCTGGGGGGTTGCCACCTTCTATAATCAGTTTCGCCTCAATCCCCTGGGTAAGTACCACACGGCCGTCTGCATGGGAACGGCCTGTCACCTGGCGGGCGGCAAGCTCGTCCTCGATA
>PWRA01000048.1 GCA_003556385.1 Dehalococcoidia bacterium
CAGTCCCGTCTCGCCAGGTAGTCATTTACTGTTACCAGGTGGCAGCCTTGCCCGGCAAGGGCATTGAGGTAGAGGGGAAGCGTAGCCACCAGCGTCTTACCTTCACCGGTCTTCATCTCGGCTATCTTCCCCTGGTGCAGGACTATGCCCCCTATTAACTGGACATCGAAATGCCGCATCTTTGTCGTCCGCTTGGCGGCTTCTCTGACGACGGCAAAGGCTTCCGGCAAGATGTCGTCCAGGCTGGCGCCATCCCCCAGCCGCGACCTGAACTCGTCGGTCTTAGCCCGGAGTTCGGCGGCGCTGAGCGACTCGTACTCCGGCTCCAACTCGTTGATCCTGGCCACATACGACTGCAGCCGCTTAAGCTCTTTCTCGTTGGAGTCAAGCAGGCCTTTAAATACCTTTAGCATCTCTAACCTTCAGTTCCGGATTAACTGCCGAGCGCTGGCTAATGACTGCCGGCTGGTGAGCGCCGAATGACGAATACCGCACCGCTACTCAAACATCGCTCCCACGGACAGACCGGTATGGATGCGGCGCGCAGTTATCTACCCCCGGACCTCCATGAACTCCCCACCCTGTGACCTGGCCATTGCCCTTGTGGTCTCAGCTATGAACTCACTGGCATCCAGTATCTCCAGGAGCACCGGCTTTCCCTGTTCAGAGAAATGGACTATCATCGAACCGATCTCCTCAGCATGATCTATCTTGTGCGGCGAAACCTGAATGGTTAGGATATCCTCATCTCTGTCATACCTGATCTTCATATCTATCCCTCCTCGCCGGGTAAAACGTTATGACCTTGACTCGATCCTGTTGCTGCTCATATACCGCTCTCACCATGTGTGTCTCGCTGACCGGCTTCTGAGCAATGAGGCGGCCCTTTCTGCCCGGCACGAGCTTTTGCGGCGATCTGATTATGTCACCTACTTGCTCCTTGCTTATGCTGAAACCATGCTGCTTAAGGATCCGGAACTCGAACTCCGCATGCTCGGTGTAATCTATCTCCACCTTCCCGCTACCTACTCAAACATCGCTCCCACGGACAGACCGGTATGGATGCGGTGAATGGCTTCGCCGATGAGCGAAGCCATGGACAAGACGGTGATCTTGTCCAGTTTCTTCTCACCGTCGACAGGTATAGTATCGGTAACCACTACCTCTTTCACCGGGCTCGCCGCGATTCTCTCGATGGCGGGCCCCGAGAAGACGGGGTGAGTGCAGCATGAATACACCTCAGTGGCTCCGCGCTCCAGAAGCGTATCCACCACCCCCACCAGCGACCCGGCGGTATCGATCTCATCATCAACCGTCAAGGCACACTTACCCTCGACATCACCGATCACGTTGAGCGTTTCAGTGACGTCGACGTTGCCCACACGTCGCTTCTCAATGATGGCCAAAGATGCCCCGAGCGTAGCCGCAACATCACGGGCTACCTTGGATATACCGATATCAGTGGCGACCACTACGAGGTTTTCGAGTGCCTTCTCCTTGAAATACTGGGTCAGGATCGACCGGGCAGTCAACTCGTCCACAGGTATCGTGAAAAAGCCCTGGATCTGACCAGCGTGCAGGTCAACGGTAAGCAATCTGTTAGCGCCTGCCGTGGTTATCAGATCAGCAATCAACCGTGCAGTGATAGGAACCCTGGGCTGGTCTTTCTTGTCCGTGCGGCCATAACCATAGTAGGGAACAACCGCCGTGATCCGCGCTGCCGATGCCCGTCTGAAGGCATCAAGCATGATAAGCAGCTCCATGAGGTTCTTGTTCACCGGAGAGCAGATAGGCTGAATGATAAACACATCCCGCTGCCTCACGTTCTCCAGGATACGCACGAAGATGTTCTCATTGCTGAACTCAAAAACCTCCGCCTCCCCGACGCGCATGCCCAGATAATCACACACAGCCCCCGCCAGGGCGGGATGCGCACTGCCGCTGAACACCTTCAGTTCGTCCATCGTTGCCTCTCCATCATGCGAATACCGACACAAATTATAGCACGAAACGTACGCCCTGCAGAACGGTACACGAGAGTGAGGTTTGACAGTTACGGAAGCACAGGCGCTTTACGTCAACCCGGGCACCGGGAACTGCCCGCACATCTCACGAGCTTCCGCGCGGACCTGTTCCAGGGTCTGCCTATCGCCCGGGTGAGAGAGCACTCTGACAATGAGAGATGCGATCTGCTTCATCTCCTCGACGCCGAAGCCCCTCGTGGTCACCGCCGAAGTGCCCAGTCTGATGCCACTGGTAATCCGCGGCGGCCTGGGGTCGAAGGGAATGCCATTTCTGTTCACCGAGATACCCGCCACCTCCAGCGCTTCATCAGCATCCTTGCCGGTAATGCCCAGCCTGGAGAGGTCCACGAGCACAATGTGGTTCTCAGTCCCCCCCGAGACTATACGCATGTTATGTGCCTGAAGCTCCGCAGCCAGCGTACGGGCGTTCTCCAGCACCGCTCTCTGGTATTCGGCGAATTCGGGCTGCCTGGCCTCAAGGAAGCATACGGCCTTGGCGGCGATGGTATGCATGGCAGGCCCGCCCTGCATACCGGGGAAGACTGCCGCATCGATCGCCGGGGCCAATTCCCCGCTACAGAGGATGATGCCACCCCTCGGCCCCCGCAGCGTCTTCTGTGTCGTACTGGTGCTGACGTGAGCCCAGGGTACCGACGACGGGTGAAGCCCGGTCGCTATCAGTCCGGACAGGTGGGCTATGTCCGCCATTAGCCTGGCCCCCACCTTGTCCGCTATGTAGCGGAACCTCTCGAAATCGACTATGCGAGAATAGCTGCTTGCCCCTGCCACTATTAGCTTCGGTCTGTGTTCCACGGCCAGGCTCTCGATCTCGTCGTAGTTGAGCATCTCGGTCGTGCGATCCACCCCGTAGGGGACGATGTTGTACCACCTGCCCGAAAAGTTGACGTGTGAACCGTGGGTGAGATGCCCGCCGTGGCTGAGACTCATGCCCATGACGGTATCTCCATGCTCCAGCAGGACTGAATAGGCTGCCATGTTCGCCTGACTCCCGCTGTGAGCCTGGACATTGGCGTGCTCCGCTTTGAAGAGTTTCCTGGCTCTGGCAATGGCCAGATTCTCAACTTCGTCTACGTAGTCGCAACCGCTGTAGTAGCGACGCCCCGGATACCCTTCGGCGTACTTGTCGGTGAGTACAGAACCCTGAGCCTCCAGTACCGCCCGGCTCACGTGGTTCTCAGACGCGATGAGGTCGATGGTGCTCGATTGTCGTTCTGCCTCGAGGCCGAGTATCTCAGATAACCTGCTGTCTCGCTCGGCAAGCGAAAACGATCTCGCTGTTTTCACGATTATGCTATAATGGTACTCCTTCTTCCAAGCCGGGTCAACCGCACGGACGCCATGGAAGCGGGTTCGGACAACTCCATTGACAGAACGTACTTGCAGTGCTAAATTAGCATAGCTAGCAATGTAAGGCGAGGACTGCTAAATGACCGTAACGGAAAGACGCGAGTTCATTCTTAGAGTGATAGTTGAGCACTACATCACCGAGGCGGCGCCGGTGCCGTCAAGGACCATTGTGGAGAAGTATCGCTTGCCGGTTAGCCCGGCCACCGTCCGCAATGATACGGCATACCTGGAACGCGAAGGCTATATCATCCGCCCTCACCATTCGGCCGGAAGCGTGCCCACCGACAAAGCCTACCGCTACTATGTGCAGTTGATAGGGGAAGAGATAGCGCTCCCCCCTGTCGACGACTATCTGGCGTATTACATAGCCCGGGCGGCGGAGGAGAGGCGCGAGCAATGGCTGAAGACAGCGGCATCGCTCCTGGCACACCTTGTTCGCAATCTTGTCGTGATAACCTCGCCGAAGTCGGTCCGTTGCCGCCTGAAGCATCTCGATCTGGTAGCGCTGCAGGATTTCGTGGCGCTACTGATAGCGGTGTCACATGAAGCACGGATAAGACGGCGCGTCCTGTCCTTCGATAGAGAGGTGACGCAGGATGAGTTGACAAGGCTGGCCAACAAGCTCACTGCCGCGTACGCGGGCATGACGGGCCACGAGATCCTGACCGGGAGGGAAGGCCTCCCTTCTGAAGAGAGGCAGATATCCGAGTGTCTCGGAGAGATGATAGCCGCTGAGGACAGTCTGGAATACGGAGAGCCGCACCTTGAAGGGCTGCGTTTGCTGTTGAGTCAGCCGGAGTTCACCGACAGCCCTCGCATGCTGAGCATTCTGGAAGTCCTGGAACAGGATGATTGGCTCAGGAGCCTGTTCTGCCAGGAGTTCACGAAAGGAGAGGTGAGGGTGGTCATCGGTGAGGAGAACCCGGAGCCGGCATTTCAGGAGTTGAGCTTGATAACCAGCCGGTACGGGCAGCCGGACAGAGCCAGTGGCATCGTGGGAGTTATCGGGCCGAGACGCATGGACTACGCCAGGACGATAGCCTCACTGAACTGCCTTTCGGCTGTGCTAAGCGACACAGCGGTTGAGTATACGTGAAGGAGGTTCGCCGTTGGGCGATAGTAACGAAGCACCCGAAGCGGGAATCGAGCAATCCCAGGAGATACAAGCGCTACAACAGGCCCTGGCTCAGGAGAAAGAAAGGGCGGAGAAGTACCTGGCCAACTGGCAAAGAAGCCAGGCAGATCTTGCCAATTACAGACAACGTGCCGAGCAGGAGAAGAGAGAGAGCATTGAGTTTGCCAACAGCGTCCTTATCGGCAGCCTGCTGCCCATTCTTGACGACATGGACAGGGCACTTGCCGCAGTCCCTGACGAAATCAGCGAATCAAGCTGGACAGAGGGAATCAAGCTCATTTATAATAAACTGAAGGGTGCGCTCGAGGCGCAGGGCCTGAGCGAGATAGAAGCCAGAGGACAACCGTTCGATCCTCACGTTCATGAAGCTGTGATGCAGCAGGAGGGGCCGGAGGGGATGGTCGTGGAGGAAACGAGAAAAGGCTACAAATTCAAGGACAAGCTGATTCGTCCCAGCCTAGTCGTAGTGGGCAAGGGAAGAGAGACCGAAGAACAAGGACAACAAACGAGAAGGAGAAGCAGAAATGGGAAGAGTGATAGGCATTGATCTAGGTACGACATTGAGCGCGGCTGCCGTAATCGAGGGCGGAGACCCCAAGATCATACCCAGTGCCGAAGGCGGCAATCTTGTTCCGTCAATGACTGCCGTGGGCAAAACCGGAGAGAGATTGGTCGGGGAATTGGCCAAACGTCAGTCCATAGTCAATCCCGAGAACACCATATTCAGCATCAAGCGCCTGATCGGACGCAAGTTCAAGGACGAGATCGTTCAGCAGGATTTGAAACGTCTGCCGTACAAGATCACCGAGGCTTCCAACGGCGATTGCCGCGTGGTAATGGGAGACAAAGAGTATAGTCCCCAGGAAATATCGGCCATGATATTGCAGAAGCTGAAGACCGATGCGGAGGCGTACCTTGGCGAACCGGTCACGGACGCGGTGATTACCGTGCCGGCCTATTTCAGCGACAGTCAGAGAAATGCTACCAAGGATGCCGGCACCATAGCCGGACTCAACGTGTTACGTATAATCAATGAGCCTACCGCATCATCGCTGGCCTATGGAATGGACAAGTCACAGGACCAGACCATTGCCGTCTATGACCTGGGTGGAGGAACTTTCGACATCTCCATCCTCGACATAGGGGAGGGCACCTTCCAGGTGAAGACCACCACTGGTGATAGCCACCTCGGCGGCGACGACATCGACCAGAGGGTCATGGACTGGGTATGCGACGAGTTCAAGAAGGAGCAGGGCATCGACCTGAAGCAGGACAGGATGGCGCTGCAGAGAGTGAAAGATGCCGCGGAGAAGGCCAAGAAGGAACTATCGACAGTCGGACAGACCGAGATAAACCTTCCCTTCATCACAGCAGATGCCAGCGGTCCCAAGCATCTCAGCATGACTTTGACTCGCGCCAAGCTCGAGCAACTGGCTGCCGACCTGGTGGATAAGACGGTCCAACTGTGCGTAGACGCATTTGAGGCTGCCAAGAAAGGTTCGGGGGCCATCAAGAAGATTGACAAAGTCCTTCTAGTGGGCGGTCAGACGAGAATGCCCCTGGTTCAAGAAAAGGTGAAGGAGTTTTTCGGCAGGGAGCCTATCAGGGGAGTCAACCCCGACGAGGTTGTAGCCCTGGGTGCTGCTATTCAGGCGGGGGTGCTTAAGGGCGAGGTTGGAGAGGTGCTTCTCCTCGACGTCACGCCGCTCACCCTGGGTATCGAAACGCTGGGAGGGGTGGCCACCCCGCTCATTCCCCGCAATACGACCATCCCGACCTCCAAGAGCCAGATTTTCAGCACTGCCGCTGACAGCCAGTCTAGCGTCGAAATACACGTGCTCCAGGGAGAGCGCCCAATGGCCGCCGACAACCGGACCCTGGGACGGTTCATACTCGACGGCATTCCGCCGGCGCCACGGGGACTACCGCAGATCGAGGTGACTTTCGACATCGATGCCAACGGCATCCTCAACGTCACCGCACTGGACAAAGGAACGGGCAAGGAACAGAAGATCACGATCACTGCCTCCAGCGGATTGAGCAAAGAGGAAGTGGAGAAGATGAGTCGTGAGGCCGAGCAATACGCGGCCGAGGACACCAAACGCAAGGAAGAGGTGGAGGTGCGCAATTCCGCTGACACCCTTGCCTACACCGCAGAGAAAACCCTCCGCGACCATGGAGACAAGATATCGGCCGACGTGAAGCAGGATATCGAAGCCAAGGTGGCCAGCGTTAAGTCGGCTCTGCAGGGCCAGGATACAGATGCGATTCGCAATGCTATGCAGGAGCTATCACAGGTCATGCAGAAGATAGGAGAGTCGATCTACCAGCAGCCGGGGCAGCCGCCTCCCGGCGAACAAGGACCCGGTGACCAGGGCCCCGGTGGAGACGAAGAAGGTACAGTAGAAGGAGAATTCCGCGAGGTCTAGTCAACAGAGTGCTGATCCAGATCTGAAGCAGTGCCTCTTCGGGTCCGGCGATTTGAGGAGTGCGCCGGATCATGCTATCCTTAAGGCTCTGCAACAGTTCGAACGACGAAGGATCCCTGTGTACTGACCGCAGAGGGCAGAACTTCCGCCTGGCGAACTCCGTCCTGAGCTTAGCCGGATGCTCAGGCCTCACCATAAGAAGAAGCAAGAGGTTGGCATGACGGCGCCACAATACACACCGGCCCGCAACTATCACGTAAGGAGGAAGCAAGGAAGTGGCCAAACACACTGAACTTTATGAAAGGCTAAAGACCGAAAGAGCAGAGCTGCTGGAAAGGCTGGAACAGCTCAGGCACCGCGGGCAGCCGACGGCGGAGAGAAGGGAAGGCAGTCCGTTCGGCAAGAGAGAGGAAGGAGCCGATGAAGCCTCCGAGCTGGAGAAAAGGCTGGGGCTGGAAAAGAGGCTGGTAGAGTCGCTCAACGATGTGGAGCACGCCCTGGAGAAATACGAGGCCGGTACCTATGGATTGTGCGACTCGTGCGGGCAACCCATCGAGGAGGGGCGCCTGGAAGCTATCCCCCAGGCAAGCCTATGCCTGAAATGCAAGGCGAGCCGGGTAAAGGATTCCAGAGGAGAATGGGTCCCGAAGTGACCCGAAGGGCTACAGAAGAATAGACGCTGTGACTGAGCAGGCATCGGGGGGTTCTCTGGACTGGGAACGGGTGAGGTTGAGGCTCTTGATAATCTCTGCCCTCGTAGTTGCTCTTGA